>CAMPKL010000619.1 GCA_946887065.1 uncultured Bryobacterales bacterium | reverse complement strand
CGGCGGCTGGTGGTCGCAGATGATCGCCGTGAGCTACGAACGGGCTCGCGGACTGCGCGACAAACACCAACAGAAGGACGGCTACCAGATCCAGCGCGAGCGCACCGTGGCTGTTCCGGTCGAGAAGGCGTGGGAGGCTTGTAAAAGTCTGAAGTGGTTGCCCGAAGCGAAGAAGCCGCAGATTCGCAGCATCCGCGAGGACAACCGGCTACTGCTGCGGCTCAACTGGAGCGACGGAACGGACGTTGTCATGGGGGTGATCCCCAAAGGCGAGGGCAAATCATCCGTCGGCGTGCAGCAAAGCAAGCTCCCCGACGGTGAGGCCGCCGAGCGAGCGAAGGAGTTCTGGGCCAAGAGGCTGGACGGACTACGCGAGCGACTCGAAGGCGGTTGATATAATCGCGGCTTCTATGCTCGCTACTGAAGTCGTCCTCGCGGACCTGGAAACCATCGCCAAATACGAGGTTGTGATTGGACTTGAGGTGCACGTGCAGCTCAAAACGGCGACCAAGATCTTCTCGCCGAGTTCGCACGAATTCGGCAACGATCCAAATACCCAAACCGACCCTGTGGTTCTGGGGTTGCCTGGCGCGCTGCCGGTCTTAAACCGCGCGGCGGTGGAGCAAGGCATCCGCGCATCGCTGGCGATCAACTGCAGGATCAATCGCAAATCAGTTTTCGCCCGGAAGAACTACTTTTATCCCGATCTGCCTAAGGGCTACCAAATCTCGCAGTTCGATGAACCTTTGGCTGAACGAGGCTGGGTGGACATTGAGCTCGAGGACGGCACAGCGAAGCGGATCGGCGTTACGCGGCTGCATCTGGAAGAAGACGCGGGCAAGAACACGCACGACGGCTATCGAGACTCCGACCAGTACAGCTACGTGGACTTGAACCGTGCCGGGGCGCCGTTGGCTGAGATTGTCTCCGAGCCCGATATGCGCAGTTCGGATGAAGCGTTCGCTTATCTCACTGCCTTGAAGCAGTTGGTGCAGTTCTCGGGCGCCTCGGATTGCGACATGGAGAAAGGCCAACTCCGCTGCGACGTCAACATCTCGGTGCGGCCCAAGGGGCAGAAGGAACTCGGCACGCGGGCCGAGGTGAAGAACGTCAACTCGTTCCGCTTTGCCAAGGCGGCCATCGAGTACGAGATCGCCCGGCAAGTAGCCATCGTGGAAGGCGGCGGCACGATCGTCCAGGAGACGCGCCTGTTCAACAACGCGACGGGCGAGACGACATCGATGCGCTCGAAAGAAGAGGCGCATGATTATCGCTATTTCCCGGAGCCGGATTTGCCGCCGTTGATTGTCGACGACAAGTGGCTGGCCGAGATTCGCGATTCCATGCCGGAGTTGCCGCCGGCCAAGCGCAAACGATTCGTGGACGAGTATGGGGTCTCGGAATACGATGCGCGCGTGTTGATCGCCTCGAAGGATACCTCTGACTTTTTTGAGACCGCGGCGAAGCTGAGCGGCGACCCCAAGTTGGTTGCCAATTGGGTGCAAGGCGAGTTGACGGGGGCCCTGAACGCGGCCGAGAAGTCCGTCGCCGACTCGCCGATCAGCGCCGAAAGTCTGGCGGAGTTGCTCAAGTTGCTGGCCGACGGCACGCTTTCGTCGAAACTCGCCAAGGACGTTTTTGGCAAGATGTTCGCCAGCGGCAAATCGGCGGCGGAGATCATCGAGGCCGAAGGACTCAAGCAAATCTCCGATACCGGCGAATTGGAGAAAATCATCGACGGCATCATCGCCGCCAACCCAGGCCAAGTCGAAACCTATCGCGGCGGTAAGACCGGCATCTTGGCGTTTTTCGTGGGGCAAGTCATGAAGGCGACGCGCGGCCAGGCCAATCCCAAAGCGGTGAATGAATTGCTGGTCAAGAAGCTGGCCGGATAACGACACCGCGCGACAAGGCCGTAAGGATCAACCGAAGGACGAACGTCGGAGGCGACTGATTCGTCGTTGGCAATGGCGGTTTGTGCTGCTGGCCGGTGAATAGTTCGAGCTACATGACCTGGGGCGCTTCGATGCCCATCACGTCGAGGACGGCTGTTAATTCCTTCAAGAAGAACTGGGTCATCCACAGCAGAAAAACCTTTCGCTCGGGATTTTCCTCTTTGAGGATGTGGTGCTGGTGGTAGAAGTTGTTAAACGTCTGGGCGACCTGGAAGGCGTAACGCGCCAGTTGGGCGGGTTCGGCCGCATTGATCGAGCGCTGCACGACCCAGTGCAGGCGCGAAGCCGACAGCATCAGTTGCCAGAAATCTTCGTTCTCTAGTTGGCGAGCGAGGACGGCAGGCGTTAGCTCGGCGTCGAAGTCCGGCAGGCTTTGGCCGGTTTCTTCAAACTTGCGCAGAATGTTGCGCGCGCGAACCGTTGCATATTGCACATAGGGTCCCGTCTCGCCCTCGAAGCTCAGGGCCTCCTGGAAGTCGAAAGCGATGACCGTCGTTCTCGTGAAGCGCAGCATAAAGTAGCGCAAGGCGCCGACGGCGATCTGCGTGGCGATTTTCTTGCGTTCGTCGTAGGGCAGCTCTTCGTGGCGGCTGCTGACTTCTTCGAGCGCGCTGGCGATGAGCATGTCGAGCAAGTCGTCGGCCTTGACGCCGAGGCCTTTACGTCCGGATACCTCGACGTAGGCGCGGCGCTTGTCTTCTTCGGACAGTTCGATACCGAGTTCGGCGCAGCAACGCGGGGTCAGGGCGACCATTTCGTAGGAGAAATGGACGAAGTTCTCGGCGACCTTACGGAAGCCCAAACACTGCAGGCCGGCCTTGACAACGTCCTGAAGATAAGACTGGCGCGTATCGATGACGTTGAAGACGGCGTCGCCCTTGCCGAAGGCCGGGGCCTTGGGATCAGAGGCGCCGGGAACCGAGTACCAAGCAATATGCCCGCTGGGGTAAGTACGGAACGGCTTGTAGTGGAAATCCTTGTCCTCCAGCAGGCCGAACTTCCATAGCGTGTAGGCGATGTCTTTGCCGACGTACGTCACCGTGCCGTTTGAACGCACGATGACTTTCGACTCTTCGAACTTCGACTCTTCTTCCTCTTCCTCGTCCTTCTTTTTGGTCT
>CAMPKL010000618.1 GCA_946887065.1 uncultured Bryobacterales bacterium | reverse complement strand
TTCGTCGCCAATCGGTCGCCTCAATTGCGCGATCTGGTTTTCCTCTAATCCAAGACATGGTGTACCCGTACGTAACGAGTTCCGACGGTCGCGATACCGAACTGACGCTTGAGCATGGGTACGTCGGCAATGGCTCGGGCGACGGATCGTGTGAATTGGTCTACTACGGCTTGAACGCACCCGATCCGCAGTCTATCGATGGACTGCCCAGCGGCCAGCAGGTTGTGTTCAAGATTTCGGAAGGAAGCCCAGCGTGGGGAGTAGCGCCGGCGCCCAATTTTGAGGGCTATGTGACGGCCTCGTGCGATATCGCCCCAAGCGGCTTCGCGCGAATTGCGAACGATACAAAGAGCGGACCGAAGGCGCTGGCTCTCTATCGCTTCGGCCTCCAACCGAAGACCATCGACAGCGGCGACGGGGCTTTCGACTCACGGCTGTTGCTGCCGTGGGCTAGCGCACGCGACCAGTTCGCGACGGAATTGATCGTCACCAATGCGAGCCTGAATCCATTCGGGGATATCGCGGAAGGCGGCGTTTGCGAACTTCGCTACGGTCCTGGAGTTCTCAATCCCGCTCCGGCGCCGCAAGTTTTTCCGCTTGGCGCGGGAGAGCAGATTCGTTTCGACCTAGCCAATGGGCTGGCATCGAAAGGCATCGCCGGCGCGCCGGGTTTTGAGGGCAAGCTCAGCGTATTTTGCGACTTCCCGAGAGCCGCGGCCACCGCGCTAACCGTCAGAAGCGGCAAGGGCAAATCCATCGATACGTCGATTGCGCAATCCGCCGAACTCGTCTCGAATCCGCCTTACCCGGAGCCCTTTATCGCCCCCATCCCCGTACTCTACCCCGGCGTCGTTAGCGCCGCTGACGTGGATCGAGGCATCGTCTTAAGCAATGGCATGGGAGCTGAATTCGGAGATGTGACCGGCCAAGAGTCGTGCGTACTTAGCTTCGAGGGCGTGATGACCGACGGCTCGGCGACTCCAGCGCCAGCAGCGTTCGCGATGGCGCCGGGTGAAACAATTCGTTTCCTTGTCTCGGAAGGACTCGCGGAGAAGAACATTCCGCCGGCAGGCGGATTCGACGGCTTCATTAAGGCAGCGTGCGACTTCCCGCTCGCGCGAGGCTTCGACTACCGCGCGCCATTGAACAACAAGGGGCCCTAACTACACCGCGAAGTCGTGCTGCTCGCGATGGTGCGGGCCGTCGTATTGCTGGGTTGACTTGAACAGTTCGTGGCGGCCGTCGCCGGCAATAGGGGCGGCTTTTTTGAGAAGCGCTTCTTTGTCGGCGTCGGACATGGGTTTGAAGTTGCGGGCGATGGCAACTTCGGCCTTCAGTTCTTCCATGGTGAGGATGCCGGCGACGAGCGACGTGATCGGCAAGCTGAGCGCGTAGCGGCGGCACTGCTCGTGGGTGATGTCGGTTTCGCTCGGGATGCGGCCGACGGTTCCGCCGCCGCCTAGCGACTTCATGCCGAGAACGCCGGCGTCTTTGCTGAGGCAGACGGGCACGACTTCGCGCTGGAAGCTGCGGAAGTGGAAGTCCATCACGTTGATCGGCATCTGCGCGGTGGCCCACTCATAGGGCTGATTGAGCATCTTGAGATGGATGCGCGGGTCCTTGTGTCCGGTGAAACCGATGTGGCGGACTTTGCCGGCCTTCTGCGCCTCCAGCGCGGCTTTGAGGCCACCCTTCTCGAAGACCCAGTCGGGATCGTTGTCGTAGACCAGTTCATGGAACTGCCACAGATCGATGCGGTCAGTCTTGAGGCGGCGCAGGCTGTCGTCCAAGCACTGCATCGAACCGGCGTAATCGCGGTTGCAGTTCTTGGTCATCAGGAACACTTTGTCCCGCTTGCCTTCGGCGGCCAGCGCTCGGCCGATGATCTCTTCCGAGCCGCCCCATTGGTAGTCCCAGCAGGTGTCGAAGAAGGTGAGGCCTTCGTCGATGGCGGCGTGCATGATGCGAATGGCCTCGTCTTTGTTTTCCACGGCGCCGATGTGCCAGCCGCCCAGGCAAAGGATCGAGACCTGCTCGTTGGTGCGTCCGAGGCGGCGAGTGGGCAGGCCATTGGCGGAATCGGTTTGGGCGATGGCCTGCTGCGCGAGGGCGGCCGCGGCGGCGCTGCCCAGGAGCGTACGAAAGAACGTGCGGCGGGGAGTCTCTTCGGAGGACGGCGTTTCGGTCGGCATGTGGACATTCTAAACGGTGAAAGCGCACACGGTGGAAAGAACTACAGGGTGCGTGCAAGAACGACGCGAGTGGAACCCGCCGAACGCGAGCGGAATCTAATAGTTAGGCCGGAGCGGGACCTATAGTGCGATTGGCCCGTGCCGTGCATAGCTCGTACTCAGCAATGAGTCGAGGGAGGACGCCATGCTTGCCTGGAGGCAAATCTCGGGGTTGTGGATTGCGCTGACGCTGTTCAGTACAAGCGGCGCCGCGGAGACATGGCAAACGCAGGCGGGACCGCCGCAATTGGCGGCGGTCCCCGCGCCGGACGACCCGGAGGATTTCGATTGCGCTTGGGGAAGCGAAGAGCGCCTCGCCTTGCTTGAGAAGCTGAACCGTTGCGATCGGGAAGAACTCCCCAAGCTCGACACCATCGTCATCCCGCTGGATTGGGACCGGGACGAGACGGATTATTCGCCGTTGCCAACGAAGCTGGCTTGGGCCGAAAAGCTGGCCAGCGTCGTGCTGGTCCATGCACCGATGCAAGCATTCGCCGCGTACGAACACGGGGAACTCGTCCACTGGGGGCCGATCAGCAGCGGCGGGCGCAACTCTCAGACGCCGCCCGGCGCATATTTCTTGAATTGGAAGTCGAAGGGACGGCACAGCACGGTGAACAGCAATTGGTTCCTGCGCTGGTACTTCAATTTCGAGAACAGCACGGGGCGCTCTTTCCATGAGTACGCCTTGCCTGGCCTGCCGAATAGCCATGGGTGCGTCCGCCTGTTGGCCCGGGACGCCCAGTGGATGTACGACTGGGGCCGTTCTTGGAAGCTGGATAAGACGGGTCGGAACATGGAGGCTTTCGGCACGCCGGTAATCATCATCGGCGAGTACGATTTCGACAGC
>CAMPKL010000617.1 GCA_946887065.1 uncultured Bryobacterales bacterium | reverse complement strand
GCCGATACGTGGGCGAACGACGCCGATGTGCGTTGGCTCGCGCAAATCCCGACGCTCATGGAAATCAACCTGAGCCGCACGCGCATTACCGGCAAGGGACTGGAGCCGTTGGCGAAGCTCGATAACGTGGCCGTCCTCAAACTGCAATTCGCTGAGTTTCTCACCGCAACCGACATCGGTCATCTAGCCGAGTGGCGGAACCTTGGTTCGCTCGACCTACGCGGAACACGGGTCGACAGCGGCATATTCGAACGGCTGATCGCCCATCAGTCGCTAGAGTTTTTGGACATCTCCTCGACTGAGGTCGACGACGAGGGTTTCGAGGAATTGGCGGCGCTGACCAAGCTCACGGAGCTGCGCTGCGGGGCAAACCGTTTGAGCGGCTTGGCGCTGACGGTGCTCAAGACCGTTCCGGCGCTGCGCAGCTTGGATGCCGGCGGCTATCAACGCGTCGACTCGGGGCTGTGGGGGCTGGCGCTCAACGAACAGAACTTGGAACGGCTGGGCGCTCTTGCAAATTTGGAATCGCTGACCTTGCGCGGGGCCAAACTGGCGGACCGAGGGTCCGACCGGCCCGGCAGCGACTTGGCGATCAAGAAGGAGATTGTCGGCTTGCAATCCCTCGCTCCGTTGACGAAGCTGCGCGCCCTGGACTTAGGCGATTTGCCGATCAAGAGCGCGGACTTGGCTTGGCTCCCTGCTCTCACCGCGCTTGAGCAGCTCGATATCGACGGCTCGTTCGAAATTGGCGATGCCGTCACCGGCACCCTGCTGAAACTGGGTTCCCTGAAGCGGCTAAACCTGGCGGGAACGCTGCTGACGGATGCAGCGCTGAAGCAACTCGCCGGCATGATGACCCTGGAGCGCCTCACCGTGGGCGGCACGCAAGTGACGGCGGGCGCGGTGTCGGAGTTTACGCGCAAGCGTCCCGACTGCCGGGTGATTTCCTGGAACGCGGCCTAAACGATCTCGCTCAGTTTTTTCTCAGCTGTCGGGAACTCGAGCTTCCCCGCCCCGAGCGTTTCCTGCGCCAGGGTGACGTAGAGGTCGCCAATCGATCCCGTCAGGCGCGTGTGGGCGCCCGTCTTGAGGCCGCCGACATGGCCGGCGACGATCGCCGCGAGGCCGTTGTTCTTGTGTGAATTCGCCTCGGCATGCTCGTGCACGAAGACCGCGCAGGTGTTGTCGAGCAGCGTACCTTCGCCCTCCGGCGTCGACTTCAACTTGGCGACGAGATAGGCGAACTCCTCGACGTGCCAGCGGCAGATGTCGCGAAGGATGCGCGATCCGCGCGGCGTTTCGACCTGACCGTGCGTGTATTCGTGGTGGCGTTCGGCGGTGTGTCCCAACCAGGGGAAGCGCGCCAAGCCTTGGCACTTGGTCAGCATGTAGGAAGCGACGCGCGTTTGGCGCGATGCGAAGGCATGCACCAGCAGGTCGGACTGCAGCTTGGCAATACGCGGCCAATCGCGCAGGTCGCCGCCCTCGGCGGGCCGTTCAACGACTTCGCGGTACTCCGGCGGCAGGCTAGTGATCGAGCGTTCGAGATCGCGGACCGAGGATAGATACCCTTCCAGCCGCTGGCGATCGGTCGCCCCGAGCCGCTTGTTGAGGCGCTCGGTGTCTTCGCTCACTGCATCGAGGACGCTCTTCTGCCGTTCGACCCAGCCGCCTTCTTTCTCGCCGAAAAGGCGATCGAACAGACGATGAGGCAGAGTCTCGGGCGGCAGCGGACGGTCGCGGTCGGCCCAACTCATGTTGCGCTGGATCGCCTCGCCAAAACACTCCTGAGAGACGCCGATCTGCAGCGAACGGAAGCGCGAATCGCCGCCGATTTGTTGCGCCAGGATTTGGTCGAAGGATGCTCCGCCGGCTCCGCGTCCGGTGTAGACCTGTCCGGTGAGCAGCGCGCTCATCGACGGATAGTGACTGTTGCCGGGACCCGGAAGGCGCGCTGCCGGACTGTCGAACCCGGTGATGACGTGCACGTCGTCCCGCATTGTGGCCAGCGGGCTTAGGCAAGGCGTGATGTTGTAGTTGGCGCCGGTTTCAGCCGGAATCCAATACTTTTCGGAAATGCCGTTGCCGTTAAACCAAAGGACAAAGCGCTTCTCGATCTCGCGCGGGGCGTCGGTCGCCGCGTAGGCCGTCCCGCTGACGTTGAACATCGCGTCCAGCGCCGGCAGCCCAATCTGGATGGCCAAACCTCCCGCTGTCGCCCCCTTCAGGAAGGAGCGTCGAGAGAGTGCTGGCTTCGGTACGTGCATGTTATTCGTCCCCGCCGACAAAGGGTTCAGAAACGGCTATGGCGATTATAAGCTCCCGAAAGTCAAATTGCGAGCCCTCAAACTGTTGAAAAGCTTGATCTATCGCGGCTTGGTCCGCTTCCGTCTCGTGCCGCCCCAGGGCGTAGCGGAACAGTTGCTTTACCGTGCAGCGGCGGCAAACCGGGTCGCTCGCCAGAACTTCTCCCGCTTCGCGGGGCGTAGCGAACTCGGAGTTTTCAATGCCGTGGATGTAGGCGGTCGTATCGATCGGGAGCAGGTACTCGGTCGATTTGGTCTTCCTCTTCGTGCGCTGCTCATCCACGGTCGGCCGAATCTCCACCATCTGCGTCTCGCGAAACTTGCCGATCGCGTCGTAATGTTCCAGGCCGAAGCCGATGGGATCGACCAAGCGGTGGCAGTTGGCGCACGAGGGGTTCGACAGGTGGATGCTGAGCTGCTGGCGGTTGTTCATCGGCATCTCGTCGGTCACCAGGGGCAACTGCGTGCTCACGCCCGCCGGGGGCGGCGGCATGATTTGGCACAAGAACTGTTCGCGGATGAACTTGCCGCGCTCGGTCGGGGAACTCTCGCCCGGCTTGCTGGTGACGGTCAAAAAACTGGCCTGGCCGAGGATTCCGCCGCGGCCAGTCGAGGCCGGGATGTCGACACGCCCGAACGGTTCAGCAGGCGGCTCTATTGCGTAAACCTTCGCGAGTTCCTGGTCCACGAAGGAATAGTCTGCTGTAAAAAACGTATTGAAGTCCTTGCCTCCCCAAACGATGTCGCGGAAGAACGTTCTTGTTTCTTCGGCCATGGAAG
>CAMPKL010000616.1 GCA_946887065.1 uncultured Bryobacterales bacterium | reverse complement strand
GTTCAACTCCATCGCCTTACGGTAGGAGGCGGCAGCCTCGGCCATCATGGCCGTACGCTCGTCGCCGGACTTGGTCATGGCCAACTTGGACTGCGCTTCGCCGAGATTGCCCCAAATGACGTCCTGGGTGTCGCTTAGCGTCACGGCTTCTTTGAGAGCGGTGACGGCAGTCGCAAAGTCCTGAGCCTTGAGCGCAGTCATGCCGTTGTTAAAGGCAGTGTTGAGAGCGGCGTTTTTCTCAAGCGCCTCTTGGCGCTGCTTGAGGGCCTCTTCGTAGGCCGCCCGCTCCGCATCGCTCATGGCCTTGACCGCTTCCTCGCTCGGGGCCGCGCCGGCGCTGGCTGCCTGTTGCTGTTGCCTCAGGGCCTGAAGGTTGAATTGCACTGGAGTACCTTCGTTTCCGCTCACGCGGACGTTAGAGACCGTCTCGACGGCCTTGTCATCCACGGTCAGAGCGAGGTCATAGGTCCCCCAGGGGAGTCCAGCGTGCAGGAACTGGCCTTTCTTATTCGTTTTGACTTTGTAGGAGCCCTTTTGGTCCGTGCGTTCAATCTGGACGACAGCGCCGTTGAGCGGCTGGCCGTCTTCGCCGATTGCCGAACCTTGGACGCGCCCTACCTGAGCCCAGGACGGAACGGCAAGAAGCGCTAGGAAGAGTGTAAAGGTCAATGTCCTCAGTAGGTTGTTCATCATGGGGTCAACTCCTCGGTTCAGGAAAAGGATACAACATCTTCGGGGTCGCGGGCAGGCTCCCGAACGGTCTCAAAACTATACGGCGCCGGGTCAGGCGTACCCGCGATCTCAAAGGCGCGCAAACGCAGGGCGCAACTGTCGCATCGGCCGCAGGCCGTCTCGCCCTGTTGATAACACGACCACGACAACTCCAAGGGCGCGCCCAAGGCTAATCCTTGGCGAATGATCTCCGCTTTGGACATGTGAATTAACGGCGTTTCGATGCTGATGGATGTCTCGGGGCGGGTGCCGGCTTCCGAGACTGCCTGAAACGCTTTGTAGTACTCCGGGCGGCAGTCGGGGTAACCGGAACTATCCTGCTCGACTGCGCCGATAAACACGCGCGAGGCGCCGATGACCTCTGCCCAAGAAATCGCGGCGGCGAGGAAGTGGGCATTCCTAAACGGAACGTAGGTGGCGGGAATGGTTTTCGATCCTGTCGTTTGGGGGTCGAAGTCGGGCACCGTAATTTGGCGATCGGTGAGCGCGGAGCCGCCGATGGCCGCCATGTAGCGTTGGTCGATGACTAGACGTTGCTCAAATCCGAGTTCGTCTGAGATGGCCTCGAACGCCTGGCGCTCCCGCGCGGCCGTGCGCTGGCCGTAGTCGGAGTGCAGCGCGGCAACGTCGAACCGCGAGGCCGCAATGGCCGCGGTGACGCAACTATCCATGCCTCCGCTCAGCAAAACGACCACTTTCTCCCGGTTCGACACACCTTTATCATACCGATTGCTTTCCGCGACCTATATGACGACCAGGCGGGGCTGAAGGTTTCCCATGGAGGCGATGTCCTACGGAGCAAGGTCGCTGGAATCTAGGCGATTTACGGCTTGCTAGCCGCGGCGCGGGGCGAGAACATAGGAACACCGCCGTGGAAGAAACCATCCCGTTAGCGTTGAAGGCCGCAACGCGAGGCGCTGAGCTGTTTCTCGTTATCGCGCAGGTCCATTTCTCGGTCCTGTTCTACGGCTTTCTCAAACGGCGCGGCGTGCGCGGCGCCTTGATCGGAAGCATCGCCGCTGGAGCTTGCGGACTTTTCCTCATCTTGATTTCCGAGATGGTCACGTTGCACCTGGAGTTGTACGAATTGTCACGGCGGGTCCCGTCCGGGTTCCACTTAGCCTCGGCGGTCCATGTAGCGGGGTCGTTTGGCGCGTATGCGGCATACCTGGCGTTCCGGCTAGCGGTACGCGTCTCCGAACCCGAAGATGCGACTCGAACCGTAGGAGGATTCTCGCGTCGCGACTTTTTGGACGGATCGGCCAAGACGGCCATGGCGCTGCCGTTCGCGGCGAGCGGGTACGGAACGTTTATCGGCCGCGATGATTTTGAAGTACGCGAGACGGAACTTCGCGTCAAGGGCCTTTCCGCCGATTTGGACGGTCTGCGAATCGTTCAGATCAGCGACATCCACTACGGACCCTACTTGGACCGCAAGGATCTGCGGCGCGTTGTGGGGATGGCCAATGAACTACGGCCGCAGCTTACCTTTATCACCGGCGATTTCATAACGCGCGAAGGGGATCCGTTGCAGGAGTGTCTCGATGAGGTCGCCAAGCTGCGAGCGGACTCGGGCGTGTGGGGCTGCCTCGGGAACCATGAAGAGTTCGCGCAGTGCTCGAATCTCACGGAAAAGTACGGCGCCGAGAAGGGGATTCAGGTGCTGCGTCAACGTGCCCAAGGGCTGCAATTCGGGGCCGGCAAGATCAATTTGATCGGCGTGGACTATCAGCGCCAGTCGCGCGGTTATCTGAACGGCGTGGCGGAGCTGGTGGATCCGTCGGCGTTCAACGTGTTGCTGTCGCACAATCCGGACGTGTTTCCGACGGCGGCGGCGGCGGGTTGCGACCTCACGCTTTCAGGCCACACGCACGGCGGACAGATCACGGTTGAGATTGTGGAGCAGACCCTGAATCCGGGTCGTTTCTTCACTCCATTCGTCGTTGGAGAGTACCGCATTGGGGAAAAGGCAGCCTATGTGACTCGAGGAGTGGGAACGGTCAACATGCCGATGAGGATCGGGGCTATGCCGGAGATTGCGACACTAGTTCTTCGTTCCGCCTAGGCGTGGAATATGCGTTATCTGATTCTCAGCGACATCCACGCGAACCTTGAGGCCCTGCAAGCTGTTCTAGCCGATTCCGCGGGTCTCCATCAACAAATTGTTTGCCTCGGCGATGTCGTCGGTTACGGCGCGGATCCCAATGAGGTAACGGCCTGGGTGCGACAGAATTGCGCGGCGGTGATTCGCGGCAATCACGATCGAGCCTGCACGGGGATGTCCGATCTGCAGTTTTTCAACCCGATTGCCGCCGCGGCGGCGGTATGGACGCGAACTAGGCTGGAGCCCGTCCAC
>CAMPKL010000615.1 GCA_946887065.1 uncultured Bryobacterales bacterium | reverse complement strand
TCCAGCTCAAAGCCGAAGCCGTCTTGTCCGATGACGCCGAGCACCGACGTGCGCCCAGCGCCCAGCGCGGCGAGGTTGTTGGCGACAGCTCCGCTGGCGCCCGGCGCCGCTTCGGTCTGGATGACGCCGAGGCGCGAGATCCCGGTCTGGTGCGAAGGAGCGGTCTCGGCGGGGTCGTAGGTACACCAACGGTCGAGGATGATGTCCCCGACGACGAGTACGCGCAGGTTACGGAATTTCTTGATTAGCGCAGCCCAGTCGATTGGCATCCTTTCCCCTTCCCGCGGACAGGAACATGATAAACAAATGGGCTATTCGCCCGGAAAAAAGGCGCTTGTTAATTCCTCGAATCCCGTAAAATTCGGCACGATCCAATCGGCGCCGACGCCGATTAGCCTTTCACGCTTCACTTGGTCGACTTCGATGCAATCCGGTTCGTCGCTGGCGATGCCCAGCGCCACGCCGCCGACACCCTTGACGTTTTCGATTTCGACGTAGCCGTCGCCGAAGCCGATGAATTGTTCGCCCGCGAACTCGCTGTCGCGGATGAGCCGCTCGATCAGGATTTTCTTGGAGAAGCTTTTGTAGTCATCGAGCGCGCCGTAGACGCCATCGAAGTACTTCGAAACATCGAGCAGGTCGGCTTCTTCGCGCATGTATGCCTGATCCGTGCCGCTGGCGAGATACATGGTGAGGCCGCGCTCTTTCAGAGTCTCAAGCAGACGGCGCGCGCCGGGTACCATCCAGTCTTCCGGATTGGCCTTGCCGGAGCGTAGATTCTCGCGTCGATCGGTGATCTTGACCATGAGCAGGTCGAGGTACTGATGCTTGTACTCCAGGGGATCTTTGGGCGTGCCGCCGCGCTTCTTGATTTGGTCGGCGAACTCCATCATCTGATAGATCGTTTGGCGGCCGGTTAGGTGACCGACAAAGCCGTAGACGATTTTGGTGAGTTCCTCTTCGGACTCGCCGGTGTTGAGCGCAAGCAGCGGCTCGACCATCATCGGGACCATGACATCGATCCAGCCGGCGCGGATGACCGAGATCGTGCCGTCGAAGTCAAAGACGGCGACGCGCGCTTTGAGAGCGTTCGCTTCGGGGTTGATAATTTCCAACAAGTTAGACATTCAAAGGGGGACGAACGGGGCGCCCAGGGGCCTTCGACCGTTGTACCAAATCGTCTGAAAGAGGCGATAGCGGACAATACGGACAACGCCAAATGATGAAGCCGGTCGCACTCACCATTGCTGGTTCGGACCCATCGGGCGGAGCGGGGCTCCAGGCCGATCTGAAGACGTTTCATCAGTTTGGGGTTTACGGCATGAGCGTCGTCACTTTGTTGACGATCCAGAACACGATGAAAGTGAGTTCCGTCGACCCGCTGGATCCGGACTACGTGGCGCGGCAACTGGATGCCGTCACATCGGACATCCCGCCGCAGGCCGCCAAGACCGGAGCGCTGGGGACGCCGGAGATCATCGAGGTCGTCGCGCGCTGGGCGGCGAAAGGCTCGTGTCCGCTGGTCGTGGACCCGGTGATGGTCAGCAAGCAGGGAGCCTCGCTGATGGTGGACGAGGCGCGACGAGTATTGCTGAAGCGGTTATTGCCGCACGCCGCGCTGGTGACTCCGAACTTGCCGGAAGCGGCGGCGCTGACGGGAACGGAAATCGCCGGCTTGGACGACATGCGCGACGCCGCTCGTCGGATCGCGGACCTGGGGCCGAAGGCCGTGCTGATCAAGGGCGGCCACCTCGGCGCGGATCAGGATGCATCGGATTTGCTGTATGTGGACGGGATGGAGGAAATCTTCACGTCGCAGCGCTACAAGACGGTCCACACGCACGGTACGGGATGTACGTTTTCGGCTGCGATCACCGCGGAATTGGCCAAGGGTACGGACCTAGCCGCCGCCGTGAGGACCGCGAAGCGATATATTTCTGAGGCTATTGCGACTTCGCCGGGGCTTGGGCGAGGTTCGGGGCCTGTCAACCACCACGCTGAGTAGGACGCATGGGCCAGTTCGGCGAGCTGCAATCGGCAGGACTCATGAGCTAGTACCGGCGGGTGTCTCGGGGGTAGGTATTTCCTCGTACGTCGCCTGAAACCACTGACAGGGCGAGGGTTAGACTCCAGCGGCTCGGAATTTGTACACAAGCCGCTCGCGATCCGTTAAACGGGGCCTATCACGGAAGGGTCTTTTGGCATATGCCGCAGCTACGACCTCCGTACCGAATTCTGATTGAAACGGAACGCCCATTGAGGGTTATGGCGCTGAGAGTGAGAATCAGAAGCGACCCGCATGAATCTCAGACCCGCAATTGAAAACGCGTTTGGCCAGGCAGGCCCATCCGCTTCGTTTCGGGCCCGGCCGGCGCTGAAAATCATCGGCTCGGATCCGGCGCTGCTCGAGGTTATTGAGTTGGCGGAAAAGGTCGCCGACACGAACGCGACGGTTTTAATCACGGGAGAGAGCGGTACTGGCAAAGAGTTGGTGGCGGAACTGATTCGCGACCGAAGCGGACGCAGGGGGCAACCCTATGTCACGGTGAATTGCGGAGCGGTGCCGGAAGCTCTGCAGGAATCGGAGTTCTTCGGCCATGTGAAGGGCGCCTTTACCGGGGCGGTGGAACGCAAGATCGGCAAGTTCGAACGGGCTGACGGCGGCACAATCTTCTTGGACGAAATCAGCGCGATGACGCCCTCTTTGCAGGTTGGGCTGCTGCGGACGCTGCAGACCGGAGAGTACTCCCCGGTTGGTTCGTCGCAAGCCCATTTCTGCGACGTGCGACTGATTGCCGCCGCGAACTGCGATCTCACCCAGCGGATCGCGGAAGGCTCCTTCCGAAGCGACTTGTACTACCGGCTGAACATCATCCGCCTCGAAGTTCCGCCGCTGCGCAACCGATTGGGCGACGTCCCGGAACTGAGCGCCCACTTCGCGAAGACCTTCGGCGAGCGCTGCGGCAAGCCGGGCCTGAAGGTGAGTCCGGAGGCGTTGCGGTTGCTGACGGCTTATGAATATCCGGGTAACGTGCGGGAGCTGGAGAATTTCATCCGGCGGGCCACGATCCTGTGTTCGGGAGACTCAATACGGC
>CAMPKL010000614.1 GCA_946887065.1 uncultured Bryobacterales bacterium | reverse complement strand
CTGGCTTATATTGTTTGAACTAGGTTGTTTGACCTAGGCCCTGGAAACAGGGCGGCGAAAGCCGGAATGAGAAGCGTCGTTATCTTCTTCGCGCCCCCCGACGCGAAGCAGGTTGGGTTGCTCAAACTTCTCCTAGAGCGGCATGGGATCGAGGTCGAGGCTCGTTCAAGCGAGCTGGCCTTCAAGGATCCCCTCAGCCTGTCTAGGTTTGATTTGGTGCTGCTGACGATCTCAGCACGCGCAAGGCTAGACCGTACCTTCGCGGGCTGTTGCGAGGCGGCGCTGGGATGCGGCGCCAAGGCGCGCGCCATTCGAATCGACGAGACTTTCCCAGCCACCGTCGACGTCCGCTTGCGCTCGATTCGCAGCTACGACTACAGCGCCGACGGCTTCACGGCTTTATTCGCCGACCTGGAAGCGGCGTTCCTGCCGATGACGCGCTTGCGGCGTTTCGATGAGCGCCGGGGCGACGACGAACGCAGAACATGGAATTTGCAGCGCTACCGTTATGGGTTGTGGTTGGCGTTCACGCGGACGACAGGGGCCGGCAAGTTCGATCCCTATCCGCTGACGTTGTCCAAGCGCATCAAAACGACTGAAGCGTTGCTGGGCGAAGTGGCCAGCTACCGCTATGTTGATCCCGTGACCGACGCTCCGGTAGCTTCTGACAGAGTTTTATCGGATGCGCTCAAGAGCGTCTGGGAAAACACGGCGGAGATGGCCCCGAACGCCATCCATGTGATTGAGGCAACGGCGGAAGAGATCTGGAACCGCTACTCGCCGAGCATGGCGAAGCGTCAGCGCACCGCCTAGTCCCGCTCGCGCAGTAGGGCGATGCCGCAGCCCGCGATGATGAGAAATTTCAGCATGTCGAGTCCGGTGTAGGCGTTGTGCAGACGCCAAAATTCGGCCTGCCGGGCCGTTTCCGGCTCGCGCGGCTGAAAGTCGATGCTGCGTCCAATGCGTATCGTTTCCGGCACGACATAGAACTGCAAGCCAACGGCGATGACGGCGGCAACGAGGATTGCAGCGCGTAGGCGGCGTCCGCCCTTCCAGGCCAAGGCGACGCCCAGCAAGGCGAGCAGCACTTGAGCGTATCCCCAGCGATCGAAATAGAAGCGGTTCAGTTCAGAGGCTTCGTAGCGCAGGATCTCTCGCGCATGGCCGGAGTCGAGGGCGGCGGTAATCGATCGGAAGGCGGACGGAGGCTCGGCGAGAATGCGATCGACGGTCGCGAAATTTTGGGTAGCGACCGCCCACATAAAGAGCGTGCCGACGGCCCAGCCGCCGAGAACAATTGCCAGGGCTGTGCGGCGGTTCATTTCCCTTCCCCCAGGCGTTCGATCCACTCCGCAACTTGTTCATCCATTGGCGAGCCCTCTCGCAAGCCCGCGGCCGCGCCGGCACGATCCGCGGCCGGGCGATTCTGGCTCATCTTCCAGATGCCTTCAATGCGGGTGAGCGTTAGCTCGAAGCCCACGATGGCGCGCATGGCATCTTCGATGTATTCGCCTGGCGCATCGCCGACTTTCCAGGGCGCCGGGCGATTGGCCTCGTGCTGATCCGTTAAGACCTCAAGCAACGTGCGGAGTTCATTGGCATCGTCAAAGATACGGGCAGTTCCGTAGGCATGAACCGCAAGATAATCCCACGTGGGAACGACGCGGCCGTGTTCCCGCTTTGAGGCATACCAGGTTGGCGTTATGTACGCGTGCGGACCCTGAAAGATACAGAGGACTTCGCCGCCGGCAAGCGATCGCCAGTGAGAATTCGCGCGCGCAAAATGGCCGCGCAATGAGCCTTTCGGCTCCAGTGCGCGATCGAGAATCAAAGGCACATGACTCGCCTCGATCCCTTGTGGACCCTGCGAGACAACGGTTGCGAACGAGTGCTCGACGATGAAGTCGTGCAACACGGACAAGCGATCCTCGCGAAACGACTTTGCCGCGTACATGACTCAACTCTTTCGTAGATCCAGGCAGACTAGCCGCGAAATGTCGCGGGCGTAGAGGCGTCCATCGGCTAGGGCTGCGTAGGGGCGAGTTTGACCGCTGAGCACCGGCGCCCGCGCGGATTCTTGATAGGCCTTGGGCGATGCCTCGGCGAGAACGAGTTCGCCGTTCTCGCCCAGGATGACGAGTTGGTTACCCGCTAACAGGACCGTGCCCGCGCCAAAGTCCGGTTGGCTCCAGAGGACCTTGCCGGTGCGGAGTTCGACGGCGCGAAACTCCTGGCCGAACTCTTGGCGTCCGTGGAAGCCGTAAAGAACGCCGTCTTTGTGCACCGGCGTCGCGTAATGCGCGGCGAGGGATTCTTCGCCTGACCAAAGTTCCTTGAATGTGCCGCCTGTCCGTTCGAGGCAGATAGCCCCTGTTCCATAACTGGCCGTGAGGAAGACGATATCGCCGGCCACGACCGGCATGGCGGCGTTGACCGACGCGCGGCTGCGGGAACGCCAGCGGCGCTGATCGACGACCGCGCCGTCGGCCGGTTCGAGGATGAGCAGCCCTTCACGGGTGAAAAAAACGAGACGTTGCTTGCCGTCGATGAGCGCCTCGATGGGCGAAGAGTAGCTGGCTTCGTCGTCGCCGGTTTGCCAAAGCGTGCGGCCGGTGTCCTTGTCGAAAGCGACGATCCCGGCGCCGCCGGAGCCGCCGACGTTCAAGTAGACGCGGCGTCCGTCGACGAGGGGCGTGGATGCCGCGCCGAAAAATCCTTTCTCGACGGAGAACTCTTCGTTGACGTTGCGTTGCCAGATCTTTGCGCCAGTGGCGAACGAGACGCAGCTCAGAGTGCCCTCGGCCCCGAACGTGTAGACCTGGCCGGCAACCACGACCGGACTGGCTCGCGGACCTTCGTCAAAGCCGAAATCGTCGCGATAACTCGTCGTGTAAGCGAACCGCCACTGTGGAGAGCCCGTCCCTGAATCGAGTGCCTCGACGATCTCTTCATTGCCGCGGCGGTGGAAGAGGAACAAGCGTCCTTTGGAAACGACCGGATTGGCGAAGCCGGCGCCGACCTGCTTCTCCCACATGAGCGGCGGGCCGCCGGGCGGGAACGCCGATACGATGTCGGAATCGGGGTAGACGCCGTTGCG
>CAMPKL010000613.1 GCA_946887065.1 uncultured Bryobacterales bacterium | reverse complement strand
GGCAAGGAACTCCTCGGCTGGTCGCGAACCCATTCGCGGATGATGCGCCGGTCGCTGCCGATGAAAATGTCGACCGCAACGTTGAGCCCGGAGCCCTCGCCTTTGGCCTTCCCTTTGTCCTTCGCTAAAAGGGATACCGCTAGCGGCATAAAGAGCAGGAGTGAACGGCGCGTCATAAGAATAGTCCTCGCCTCACTCTACTCCCGGCTTTCGGTCCCGTAACTCAGGGAAAACCCTTGCCGCTTGCGCTATGCTGACTGCCGATATGACACGCCGCCAATTCCTCGCCGCCGCTGCCGCCGCCCCCTGGCTCGCCAACTACCATGCCATGGCTGCCGTTGAAACCGGACGCCACAAGATCCGCTCCCTCGACGTGATGGTCATTCAAGGTCCCGATCGAAACTACACTCATGTCCGCGTCAACACCGATACCGGCCTGCACGGCATCGGCGAAGGCTATGGCTCCCCCGGCGCGGGAGTGAAGGAGCAAATGCTCGCTCTGGAGCCGTTGCTCGTGGGCAAAGACCCGCTCGAGATCGAGAAAATCTACGTGGGCCTCTCACGCCACACCGATGGCTCGGCGCACATGTTCCTGCGGGGCGTCAGCGGCATCGAGATGGCCCTGTGGGATCTCGCCGGCAAGATCCTCAACGTTCCGGTTACGACGCTGCTCGGCGGCGCCTACCGCGACAAAGTGCGCGTGTACAACCACGGCGCGCCGTCCAACTACCTCGACAAGAGCGCTTGCCGTGAGTGGGCCGCCGAGCGCCGCGAAGACAAGCGCGGATTCAACTGCGTCAAATTCAGTCCCGAGCGCACCACGCCCGAGACCGACATAGCCCACGACCCGGCCAACCGCGTCCTCACCAACACCGAGTTGCGCAACATCCGCCAAGGATTTGAGAACTGCCGCGAAGCGCTTGGCTGGGAGCACGACATCATCGTGCACTGCCACTGGGAATACGACTTGCGCACCGCGATCCAGCTCGCCGACGCCATCGAACCGATGATGCCGCTCTACCTCGAAGACCCACTGCCGGTCGAGTACAACGAATCTTGGCGGCGGCTGTGCGACGCTTCGCGCGTGGCCATCGGCATGGGAGAAAACAACGCCCGCCGCCAAGGCTTCGAACCGTGGATCGTCAACGGCGCCATCGACGTCCTGAACCCCGACTTGCGCAACACCGGCGGCCTGCTCGAAACCAAGAAGATCGCCGACATGGCCGACGTCTATTACATCCCCTTCTACAACCACAATACCGGCGCGACCGTTTGCACGATGGCCACCATCCAATGGGCCGCCGCCATCCGCGACTACATTGCTTGCGAAACCGTCGTCAACCGCTACCCCTTCATGGAAGAATTACTCGTCCTCGACGAACCCATCTTCCAAGACGGCTTCATCAAACTGCCCAACAAACCCGGCCTCGGCATCGAAATCAACCCGGACGTGGCTAAAGCCCACTTAGCGGAGGGCGAAGTCTGGTGGGGCTAGGCGTTGTTGCGCAGAGATCGGCTTCAGCTCAGCGCTGGCCGCCCGACGTCTAAGACACGTGCCGCTCGCTCAAGGGCCGGCAACAATTCGTAAAATGACTCGATTTTTTCGTCACAGACAACTTGCAATTGTGGATGACCGGAGATTGCGATTGCATACGGTGCCTCCTTGGCGATCGGCGCATCGTTAAGACCGTCGCCGACGAAGACCCAATCAGATTGTCCTAATCTATACTCACTCAACAGCAGGCGAATAAAATCTATTTTCCCCGCAAAGTCGCATGGGAGTAGATTGTATCCTACAATCCTATCTGAGGCATCGAAGAAGTATTCACATGCCGCGAATGCGTGAACGATCCCTAGGTCTACCTGCGCTCGCCGCGCCAGTTCGCGAAAACCTCCCGACACCAAAACGGGCTCAAAACCAAGGTTACGAGCAGCGTCGATCCCGCTCTTAACGCCAGGTCGATATCGAGCACCGTTCACCACGCGAAAGAAATTCGACTGCGTCAGGCCAAACTCCCGGTGCAACTCTATGGTGGCCTTCATCCAATCCAAGTACCCCGCGTACTTACCCGAATGCCACCTAGCATGCGTCTGCACCTCTGCCTTCTCAACTTCCGGACCGAGTACTTTGGCTATTCCTTGCCATACCGTGGACGAGATGCTCGTACCCGGCAGGCGCACGCTCTCAAAGATTGTCCCCTCGATGTCCAACACAAGAAGCTTCATGGTGCCTCATCCACCTGAGCCGCCGGAACAGGGGCCTCTTCGGACCGCACCGCCTCGAGCGCACCTAATCGAGACTCAACGGCTTCCTGCCATTCTTTATCTGCGCTGACGACTGCATTCCATTCGATGCGCCCCAGAGCCCCAAAAACCCATGTTATCCCGACGGGTACGATTAGAGTGACGATGACAAGCACGAGTCCTGCCACCGGCACATAAACGTTCAAGTACTTCTTAAGCTGCGAGAACGCCTCATTTCCGGCCTCCTTAGCATGTGCCGCGACATTTAAGAATGTCGAAGACGAGTGCTTGAGCACCTGAGCCTTGGTCATTCGAAGATACTCGTCCCTGTTATAAGTAGGCGTTGTTGACTTCTCCGGCGTCGGATTGATTCGATGGAACGTGAGGCGCAGAAAAATGTCGCCTGACGAGAGGAAATAAGGATTGGGAGAAAAGTTTAATAGCGTACTTGCGATCGGTCCGCGATAGCCAGGATCGATTATTCCGGTATTGATGGCGAGTATTCCTGAGTTACTTAATGCGTTCTTGACGAGCGCGTAGCCTACGATGTGCTGCGGCAAGGAAACAACTTCTTTAGATACCACTGTGACCATACCCTGCGGCGGGATCGTAAAATCCTTGTCCGAAACCAATAACCCATGATCGCCAGGGTTCTTCGGTGCTGCGACCACCGTGTCCACACAGAGGTCGTAACTCGAGGCTCGATAACTTGTCGGCTTGTCGTTGACGAGAAGGTTCTCGTTCTTGATTTCATTTTGGTTGAGCGTCACCTGATCACCTCTCGTACACACGGAGAGGTTGGCACCTAGCGGCCCGAACAGGAGGTCGGCGCTCGCGCCACCTACAACTCCACTCCTAGCG
>CAMPKL010000612.1 GCA_946887065.1 uncultured Bryobacterales bacterium | reverse complement strand
CAGCCGCGCGCTCGATCGTGCCGGCGGCGCGAGCCAAGTTCTCGGCCGGCCGGCCGCCCTGCACCAACATTTGCGCCATGCCGATCCGCAGCGTCACCGCTCCATTCTCCCAACTTCAAATGCCTCTACCATGGTCTGAAGAGGTGAGCAGTCTGTGGCAGCCCAAACGTTGCTGAAAATCATGGCTAGACTGTTTCTGTTCGCCGGCATTGTCGGGCTGGTAGTCGGAGTCGGCAGTTACTTAGGTGCAGCCTCTCCTAGCGAGTACGGCGCGATGTTCGTCGGCGGAACGTTTTGGCTGTTTTGTTCGGCAATTGCCTTCTTCCTGCGTTCCCGACTTGCTTAGAGGACAGGCGGAAGCCGCCTCTCCAACTCCGCCGAATCGAGCTCAATTCCAAGCCCCGGCCCATCCGGAATCGGCACTTCGCCCTGAACGTTTATCGTCGGGAACGTCCCGCCTGTGACGCTCCTGTAGAGTTCGTCGTCATCGGCTTCCCACTCGTGGATGAAGAAATTGCGGCTGCCTGCCACGGCGTGCATCGAAGAGACGTGTCCGACGGGTCCGTAAGGGCTGTGCGGCGCGACTTCGGCGTCATAGGTTTCGGCCAGCGCGGCGATCTTGCGGAGTTCCGTGATGCCGCCGCAGTGAACGACGTCGGGCTGCACGATCTCGACTGCGCCCGCTTCGAGCAGCGGCTTGAACTCGTTGCGCGACAGGTATCCCTCTCCCGTAGCGATCGGCACCGGACTGCGCTCCGCCAGCCTTTCGAAGGCGTCCCAGCGCTCGCGCCAGATCGGCTCCTCGATGAACATTGGCTTATAGGGCGCAACCTCGTTCGCCAACTCCAGTGCGGTGCGGACGGTGAACCTCTCCGCAAGCTCCAGGCCAACGTCGAGTTCATTGCCGACGGCGCCGCGGATGGCTTTGAGCGCCGCGACCGTATGGTTAATGCGCTCGCGAGGGCTCGTGCCGATCACCGCCCACTTCACCGCCGTCCATCCGGCACGACGCGTTTGCTCGGCTCGGCGGGCAAATGCGTCCGGTGAGAAGTCGCCCTTCAACCCGGCGTCCCAGTGCGTGTAGTAGGCGCGGAAGTGGGTCCTTAAGCGTCCGCCCAACAGGCGCCAGACGGGTACGCCCAGGCGCTTGCCTTCCAAGTCCCACAGCGCGATATCAACGGCGGACAGTGCCGTCGTCAGCGCCCCTCCCAGCCGCCAGCGCGCCTCGTCGTAATACAGCCTGTGCCAGTGCGCTTCGGGGCCGGCCGGATCGCGGCCGACGAGCAAAGGCTCCAGCCAGCGCAACGCTTCGGCAACGATTTTCGGGCGCAGCGGCAGGGTCGCTTCGCCCAAGCCGATCAGTCCGCCGTCGGTGTGGACCTCCAGCATGACCAATGTCCGCCAAGCGACCCGCACCTGCGCCATGCGGATGACGAACTTGGTGACCTTGAGGGAGCCGTCGGCCTGCGCGCGCAAGGGGCGCAGAGCCAGGGGCGTAAGCAGCATGGCGCGGCGGGAGACGCCGGTGAAATTCATGGCGACAGTATAGGCGACCGGCTGCTCATCGCCCTGCTACAATTCCGAGCGATGAACCGACGCCAGTTGCTCAAGACCCTGCCCCTCGCCGCGGCCGGAGCCGCCGCCGCCCCGCAGGCCCAAGCCGCCTTGCCCGAGATGAAGATCACCCGCGTGCGTTACTACCACGTGGGCGGGGACACGCGCCCGATCTTCAACCAAAGCTCCGAAATCGTCACGGTCGAAACCGACCAAGGCCTGATGGGTATCGGAGAAGGCGGCCATCGCGACTCCATCGAGCAGCTTGCAGGGCTGATCATCGGCGAAGATCCGCGCCGCATCGAGCACCTGTGGCAGTTGATGTACCGGCACTACTTCTATCCGCCGGGACGCGAGAAGGTTCACGCCTTGGGCGCCATTGACTTGGCGCTGTGGGACCTCAAGGCGAAAGCGCTAGGCGTCCCGGTCTACGACCTGCTGGGCGGTCTCACCCGCAACTTCGTCGAGTGCTACGCCACAGGCTTCCCGCGCCAAGGATCGCTTGAGGAAACCGCTCGGGCCTGCATGGAGTTCGGCTACAAGGCCTACAGGGCGGACGGAGTCAATGCCGGTCCCGACGGCTACGACACCCGCAAGACCGTTAACCAGACTCATAAGCTATGCGAGGAGATCCGCAGAGGAGTTGGGGAAGAGGGAGACTGGGCGATCGATTTTCACACCCGCTTTGACCTGTCCGACGCCGTCCGTCTGTGTAAGCTCATCGAGCCGCTCGATCCGCTCTTTGTCGAAGACCCGATTCGCTCGGAGAACCCGGAGGTGTACCGTACGCTCCGGCCCATGGTCGACGTGCCGTTAGCCGTCGGCGAGCACTACGGCGACCGTTGGGACGCCAACATGCTCATTGAGAATCAGTTGTTCGATTATTCCCGCGTGACGCTGCCCAATTGCGGCGGCATCACCGAGTTCATGAAGCTCGCCGCGATCTGCGAGACGCACTACGTCGGCCTCATTCCGCACTTCACGGGGCCGGTCGCCGAGGCTGCTCTGGTGCACTGTTTGGCAGCCGCATCGGGCCCGTGCATTATGGAGATGCGCGGTACAGGCCAGTTGGCCGCCCCGCACCTGCCGGCCAGCTATGACTTCCGCGCCGGCAAACTCTACCCCGTAAATCGCCCCGGGCTGGGCATCGAATTCGACCCCAGCCAAGCAGAGCTGATCCTGGAAGTGACCGAGCACAGCGCCCCGATTCCTCTTTACCGGCGCCCAGACGGCTCGATCACGAATTGGTAGATAGGGATGCAACGACGCGAATTCATCCGAACCGCATCCTTGGCCGCAGGCGCGGCCCTGCTTCCGTCCGCGGCCCGCGCCGCGAAGCCGATTCGCGTCACCGGGGTCGACTCCAACTTCGAGCGTGAGCCGCTCATCCGGCCTTTTGGCTTCAAGGGCGGCTTCATGACTGAAATTTGGCAGACCGCCGCGCGCATGGAAAGCGAGTCCGGCCTGCACAAGGTGGGTCTCTGTACACAGAACGTGCTCTGGTCCGACGCTGCCGTCTTTGCCCAGCAGACCGAGTCCGGCGGCAACGCC
>CAMPKL010000611.1 GCA_946887065.1 uncultured Bryobacterales bacterium | reverse complement strand
GCCGGTAGAGGATGTTGATCGGCGTGAAGATCAAACCCGCCTTCGCGGCCGCCAAGTAGATCAAAACCAGCGAGGGGCTGTTCTTGAGGTAGACCGCGACGCGTTCACCCGGCTCGACGCCCATGCCGAGCAACCAGGCCGCCAGCCGGTCTGAGTCTTCATCAAGCCGCCCAAAAGTGAAGACTTGGCCGTTAAATTCCAGGCCAGGCGCCTCGGCTGCCTGCTTGAGAGACGGCGAGAATAATGTCGGCAGATTCATGGGTCACATGGAGCGCGCCAAGGCCATCATCTGGTAGGGCTCCAGCATTAGTTCTCGTGTCGCGGTGACGGCACGGCCCGCAACCATATCCACCATCGTCCTTCGCACGCCGAGCAGCCGCAGCCGCCGGGCGTCGACGCGTTGTTCCTGCTCGCTAAAATTCGCGGCGACGAAGACGCTCTGAGTTTGATGGGTCCGGAAATAGGCGAATACGTGCGGGTTTTCCGCGTCGACGATCTCCGTTTCGGCGCGAGAGAAGGCGGGGTTCTGATTCCTCAGTTGAACGAGCCGCAACAGGCCTTGGTGAATGCGGCCGACCACGGTTGCCGGGTCGCGCCGCAGCTCCGCGCGCTGCCAGTCATATGCAGGCCGGTGCAGCCACCGCGAGTCGCCGACCTTGGACACATCTTTTGCGTAGTTGTCGGCGTTCAACATGCCGATCTCGTCGCCCAGATAGAAGAGCGGAATGCCGCCAATCGTGATGATCACGCCATGCAACAGCAAGATGCGTCGAACAGCGAGGTCGACTTCCTCTTCGTCCTGCTCGGCCAGGGCCTTCTCCAGCCCAGCCAGCGAAGCGAGCATGCCCGAAACTCGCGAGTCTCCTGTCTTGGCGTCTTCTTGGAACGCGGCGCCGCGGGCAAAGCTCTCTTTATGACGACCGATGTAGAAGTTCGAAAGGAAACGGCGATGTTCGGCAGGATCGAAGCCGGCCGCTTTCACGTCGTCATCGGAGAAAGCCCAGCCAATGTCATCGTGGCAGCGAATGTAGTTCACCCAAGCGCAACCGGCAGGAATTGCGAAGCCTCGCTGCATGGCGTGTTGCAGCACGCGCGTATCGCGCGTTGCTAGAGCATCCCAAAGCAGAGCCATCAATTGTGGGTTGTACGAGAGTTGGCACTCTCCGGCGCCGATGTATTTCCTCACCTCGTCCGGGTGAACAATGGCCTCTGACTTAAATACCACTGCCGGCGCGGCGATGCTCCTGAGCGTGTTGAAGGCCTGAATAATCCAGTGAGCTTCAGGAAGGTTCTGACTCGACGTACCGATGCGCTTCCATAGGAAGGCGACAGCATCAAGACGCAAGACCTCGACGCCTTGGTTAGCCAAGAACAGCATCTCCTCGAGCATGCTGCTGAAGACCGCGGGATTTTCGTAGTTCAGGTCCCATTGGTAGCTGTGAAAAGTGGTCCAGACCCACTTCTTCAATCGCGTGAGATACGTAAACGCTCCAGGACGCTCATCGGGGAAGACTTCGATCATGCTCGCCTCGTAGGCGTCAGGCAATTCCCTGTCGGGGAACATGCGGTAATACTCTTGGAATTCCGTTTCGCCCGCGAGCGCCCGTTTCGCCCACTCGTGTTCATCGGATGTGTGGTTGAAAACGAAATCGAGGACGAGCGAGATGCCGTGGCGCCGCAGTTCCGTGGCCAGTTCCGTTAGATCTTCCATCGAGCCCAGGGGCTGATGGATCTCGCGATAGCTGCTCACCGCATATCCGCCGTCACTATCGCCCGCCGGCACTTGAAACACCGGCATCAAGTGCAGGTAGGTGATGCCCATTTCCAGCAGATAGGGGATCTTCGACCTCAAACCTTGGATATCGCCGGCGAACAGGTCGACGTAGCACATCGCGCCGACCATGCGGTTGGACTGGTACCAATCCGGATCAGCCTCTCGCAACGCATCCAACGCTTTGAGTTCTTCAGGACGTCGCAGCCACATTTCCGTGGCAGTCGCCAGGATGGTTTCGAGGTGATAGAAGAAGTCGTACTCTGCGCCGTAGAGCGCGAACAGCCGTTCGAACAGCCGCGGGAAGTGACGCTTGAGCCGCGCGACATAAGCTTCCCATTCAGCCGGGTCCGTGCGGTCTTCGAACCGCGCTTCGATACGCGGCAGCAGTCGCTTGAGCGAGGACTCCGTCTCGTGCGACATCCATGCCGCGTTTCTACCCATCGCCTCATTGTTGGGTATAGGGACGGCAACGGCAACGCCTGAGGGGTGAACGCCGACTACTCGACAGCAGCGACCGAGATGCCGCCGCCGCTCTCCCAGGCCGCCAATACCCCGCCGGCAGGAAGTGCGACGAGAGCGGGCATGGCTGCCTTTGGGGCGAGGATTTCCGTCTTGCCGTCGACCCAGGAGACGAGTTGGGAACTCTGAACCCAGAGGGCGTGGATGCTGCTTCCGCTCACGGCGAGGGCCACATCTTGACCCTCGCCGAGCCTTGTCTCCGGTTTGCCGGGCGCCGCCAAATAGATCTCGCGGTCACGGCGCCAAGCCGTGACTGCAACCCCGCCGGTGTGGGCGATACCGCCGCCATCCATCGGGCAAGCATTGAGCATCCACGTTTGGTAGCCCAGCTTTTGCGCCTTGCCGAAGGACTGTTTGTTAGCAGCTGCACGGAGCAAATAGAGGTCGCGGGCTCCGCCGAGGGCGTTGCGGAACATGACGTCCAGCGCGCCGTCGCGGGCGAAGGCCGCCGTGGGATGGCAGCATTGGCAAATCGTTCCATCGGGTGATTCGTAGAGTAGTGCGTTGGCGCTCCAAGTCGCGCCGTTATCTTCAGACCAGGCGCCGTACAGCCGCGTGCCTTCGCCACGCAGGTCGAGCCATGCGGCGAAGAGCTTTCCGCTACCGTCGGCGGCGAGGGTGTGCAGGCCTTCCCGTGCGGCGGAGGGAACGTCATTGACGCGTGCGGGCGCCGACCAGGTTTTCCCCTTGTCGGTTGAGCGCCAGGCGAACAGATCGCCGTCCGAGGGCAGACCGTGAGCGTGCGGGCCGGTTGCTTCGGCCTTGCCAGTGACAGCCGTGACCACAATCGCACCGTTTGAGATGGCGATGCGCGGGCC
>CAMPKL010000610.1 GCA_946887065.1 uncultured Bryobacterales bacterium | reverse complement strand
ATACGCTGCCGACTGGGGTCGGCGTCCATGTGGATTCGACCGTACTCTTGTTCACGCTTGGCTTGGGGAGTTTGACCGCGTTCATCTTCGGACTCGTCCCCCTGGTCCATGTGCTGAGAACCGATCTGTCGCAGATTGTCCGTCAAGGCGGCCGAGCCGGCACGGATGCGCGCGCCGCCATCGTCACGCGGGGAGCATTGGTGGTGTCGCAGGTCTCGCTGGCGTTCCTCTTGCTTGTAGGCTCGGGATTACTCGTGGCGAGTTTTCTGCGGGCGGTAGGGGTCAATCCCGGCTTTCAGGCAGAAGGCGTCTTGGCCGGACAGTTCACGCTGCCCGACGTCCGCTATCCCGAGAACGATCAGGTGCATACCTTTGTCGATAGTCTCTTGCGGGATGTGCAAGCCTTGCCAGCCGTTCGCGCGGTCGGCGTGACGAGTCTAGTTCCGTTCAGCGACGACAACAACTCGTCGGCTATTGAGATCGTTGGTCGCGACCTCGGACCCGGCGGCTTGCCGCCGGTACCGTGTTGGACGAACGTCGATGGCGACTACTTCGAAGCCATGGGAATACCGTTATTGCGTGGCCGCTACCTCGACGAGCGGGATACTTCCGAGGCGGAGGAAGTGGTAGTCATCGACCGCCGGCTCGCCGATAAGCACTGGCCGAACGAAAACCCTATAGGCCAAAGAATACGCGGCGGTTTGCCGCCGCTCAACACGGGAAATCCCGTCTTCACGATCGTCGGCGTAGTCGGCGAGATCATGCTGCACGATGTGACCGAGGCCAGTCCCATCGGCATCATCTATTTCCCCAACCGGCAGATGCCGCGGCACGACTTGGGGCTGGTAGTCAGGACCGACGGCGGCGGCGACCTCACCGGCCCGGTCACGGCCGCTATCCAGCGGCTCGACCCCGAACTGCCGTTCTACGACGTCCGTATGATGGACCAACGGCTAGAAGACTCCCTGGAAAGCCGTAAGGCGCTCGTTTGGCTCTCCTCGCTCTTTGGAGGGCTCGCGCTGTTGCTATCAGGCGTGGGGATCTACGGAGTGCTGGCCTATGCCGTCAGCCAGCGGACGAAGGAAATCGGCATCAGAATGGCGCTAGGCGCGGAGCCGGGCGTTCTGATTCGTTCAGTAGCGGGGCAGGGTCTGAGGCTGGCGGCCGTGGGATTGACAATCGGCTTAGCGACGGCGTTCCTTTTGACGCGCCTGATGGAGAGCGTGTTGTTCGACGTAACGCCCGGCGACCCCGCCGTCTTGGCGGTCGTTTCGGCGGTGCTCATGTCCGTGGCCCTGCTCGCCTCTCTAATTCCTTCGCTGCGGGCGACGCGCATCAACCCTAATGCCGCGCTGCGCAACGACTAGGCCGCCCCTTGGGCTGGCCGTCCGCGCTAAAGTTTTAGAGATGTCATCGAACAATAAAATAGCCTTGGTGACCGGCGCGGGCAGCGGCGTCGGACGCGCCTGCTCCCTCGGCCTTCTCGAATCCGGCTTTAGTGTCGTCGTCGTCGGCCGCCGCGCGGACAAATTGCAGGAGACTATCGCCGAGGCGGGCGCCAATGGCGGACGTGCGCTCGCCATCCCCTGCGACGTCGCCGATCCTCAAGCCGTCAAGGATCTGTTCGCGAAGGTCAAAGACAAATACGGCCGCCTCGACGTGCTCTTCAACAACGCAGGAATGGGCGCGCCCGCCGTCGAGATGGACGAGCTTAGCTTCGAGCAGTGGAAAGCCGTGGTGGACGTCAATCTCACCGGCGCTTTTCTGTGCACGCAGGCGGCCTTCGGCATCATGCGCCATCAGGACCCGCGCGGCGGCCACATCATCAACAATGGTTCGATCTCGGCGATCACGCCGCGCCCGTACTCCGCGCCCTATACGGCCACCAAGCACGCCATCACGGGACTAACGAAATCGACCGCGCTCGATGGCCGCAAGTACGACATTTGCTGCGGGCAGATCAATATCGGCAACGCCGCGACGCCGCTCACGGCGCGCATGGCCGACGGCGTGCACCAGCCTGACGGAACGCGCAAGCCGGAGCCCACCATCGACGCCAAACACATTTCCGACGCGGTGGTTTACATGGCCAATTTGCCGCTCGACGTTAACGCTCTCACGGTCACCGTCATGGCCACGCAGATGCCGTTCGCCGGCAGAGGCTAGAGAACGTCAGGCCGCCTGCATCGGTTCATCCGCGCTCGGACCGTAGATGCCGGGGACCTTACCGCCCATCGCGCGCAAATAGGATGACAATTGTCCGCGGTGATGGATCGAGTGACGGAGAGCCATGCTCAGCAGGCCCACGGCGGGCAGCTTCATCATGCCGAAGAAATCGACCTCCGTTGCCAGCTGGTCGGGCGTCATCGTCTTAACCTGGGCCAATAACGCTGGTATCGTCTCGCCGTAGCGGGCCGCGCAGTCCGTTGCGTTCATCAAACCGCAAACATCGGTGTCGTCCGGCAGCGGTTGTATCTCCATCTTGATGGTAGACTCCAGCAACCAGGCGTCTTCCAGGGTGATGTGTCGCGCCAGCGCTAGTCCCGTCTTGGACTTCTCGTCGGGCCTGTAGTTCTGCCCGGCCTCCTGCATTGCCTGCAATACCCGAACCGTCGTGGGGACTTCCGCCTCGAAGTCGCCGACGTAAAACCCGGACGCAACCTTACAATCTTGTGGACTCACTAATCATTCTCCTATCTCGCAATCAATTCACGCCCTTCGTCAGGACACCCTGAAAAGCGCTAATTCTTCCTTCGACCAAGTTTCGACCGATATTCTGGAACTTCGTTGGACCCGTCTCGCCGAGCAAGAGATGCAGCCCTAGCCTCGGCGGCGGTTCCTCCCGGCGCTTCTGGAGCACAGCCAGAAACCAGTCTCGGGAGATGTCCGTCTTGTCCCGCCACTCCACGACTTGAAAACCGATTTCCGCCAATAGCTCTCGCAGTTCGTCAGGAGCGATGAGATGGCTCATCGATGCGGTTTCCGCCCAATGCGTCGGGTAATACGCCGCTCCTCCGGGGCCGGCGAAGATGTCGTGGAACACAAATTTGCCCTCGGGCCGCAGTACGCGGAAGATCTCGGCGTACAAGCCGCGCTTGTCCGCGATGTTCATC
>CAMPKL010000609.1 GCA_946887065.1 uncultured Bryobacterales bacterium | reverse complement strand
AACGGCCATCGTCGGCGCCGGCCTCATGGGCAGTTGGCACGCTCGCTATGCCTCGCGCTGGGGCCAAATCGCTTTCGTGGCGGACCCGCATCCGCAGCATGCGGACGAGCTAACGAGAAAGTTCCCTGGCGCGTTGGCCGTTTCAGGCCTCGCCGAAGGTCTCAGCAGGCGGCGTGTTGACGTCGTCCACGTCTGCGCACCGGCGATTCAACACTTCGAGCTCAGCACTCAAGCTCTGCAGGGCGGCGCTCACGTCCTTACGGAGAAGCCGGTCGCCGAAAACGCGGCTCAAACCGAACGCCTGCTAAACCTAGCCCGCAGCCAGGGCAAGCGGTTCACGGTTTCCTTGCAACTTCCTTATCAGTCCGGTTTTCGTAATTTTCTTGAACAGCGCGACTCGCTCGGGGAAGTGGTCCGAGTTGAATTCAGCGCCGCCACGGCGGGCGGCGACGGCCTCGATTCGGCCCAACGTCAGCAGGTTCTTTGGGAGATTTTGCCGCACCCTCTCTCTGTCTTCGCCGCCTTGGCAGGGGAGCAGCCGATCCATGCCGCATGGCGCGTTGACCGCTTCGACGATCAAGAGTTGGAGCTGTCGGCAGACATTGGCGGAGCCCGTTGGTCCATCTTCCTCAGCCTGCGAGCCCGCCCGCGAGCCCTCAAACTGGAGTGGCACGGCAGCCGCGGCCGAGCGGATATCGACTTCTACCACGGCTACTCGACAATTCGCCGGGGCGCCGATTCCCGGCTCGACAAGGCGGCCCGGCCCTTTCAAGAAGCGGCCGGGCAAATCATCCAAGCAAGCAGCAATCTGTTCGGCCGAGCCGTCCGCGGCGAATCCGCCTATCCGGGCCTGCAGGCCTTGATCGCTGACTTCTACGGTTCCCTGCGCGAAGGCGGCGGCGAGTCACCCGCCGCGGACATCCTGGGCATCGCGCGCATTGCCGATTCGGTTCGCGAATGGCGCCGGAAGGACGCCTAGGTTAAACTTCACTCGGACCGTAACTTAACGCCCGAACCCGTCGACTCACTAGGGAGTCCGGCGTTCGAGTCGTCGGAATGAGGTGTTTCCATGAAAATTAGAAAACCATCCGTTCTCGCTCTCACGCTGCTCGTAGCCGCGCCATTGTGTTTCGGCGCAGCCGGCGATGCTTTGAAAGGTTTGGCGCCTGGACCCGCAAAGGTAGAGTCCGCCGGCGTAATGGCTTTCGGGCCTGACGGCGTGCTCTTCGTGGGTGATTCACAAGCCGGCGCTATCTGGGCCCTCGACACCGGGGATCGCCAGCCAGGATCAGCGGCCGTGAGTCTCGAATCCGTGGACGCTAAAGCCGCGGCTGCGCTCGGTCTCACGCCCGATCGAATCCTCATAAACGATATGGCGATCAATCCCATATCCAAGAAGGCCTATCTTTCCGTTTCTCGCGGCCGCGGACCTGACGCCGCGGCAGTGATCCTGAGCGTGGATTCCTCCGGCAAGATCGCCGAGCTTTCACTCGCGAACATTCCTCATGCAATGGCGAACCTCCCGAATGTTGTGGCCGCTGACGCCAAGGATCGACGCGGCAATTCGCTGCGAGGCGAAGCCATCACCGACCTGGCTTACCTCGACGGCAAAGTTTTCGTCGCCGGGCTGTCCAACGAGGAGTTTGCCTCCAATCTGCGAACAATCAAGTTCCCCTTCGAGAACGCGGGCCAAGGAGTCAGCGTGGAGATCTATCACGGCAATCACGGTCAGTGGGAAACCCGCTCTCCCGTGCGCACTTTCATTCCCTACGAAATCGGCGAACAGCCCCAACTCTTGGCGGCCTACACCTGCACGCCGCTCGTTCAGTTCCCCGTCGACCAGTTGGAAACCGGGACGAAGGTCGTCGGCAAGACGATCGCAGAGCTCGGCAATCGCAACCGCCCCCTCGACATGATCAGCTATTCGAAGGCGGGCAAGAAATATATCCTCATGGCCAACAGCTCGCGCGGCGTTATGAAGCTCGACGCGAATTCCCTTGAAGACCAATCGCCGATCACGGCGCCGGTCGAAGATAAACAGGGCGTCACCTACGAAACCATCGACGCGCTCGAAGGGGTCATGCAGCTCGACCAACTCGATGAGTCCCGAGCGGTCATCCTGGCCCAGAACGGCGATCGGCTCGATCTGCGCACGATTGAGCTTCCCTAGTCTTGGCTGCATTTTGGAGAGTTCCAAGGCCGGGCTGAGAGGCCCGGCCTTTCGCCGGAGTCGCCAATACCATGCCACGCGCTTTACAACTTCTGGCCGCGGCGGTCATCGCGAGCCTGGTTGCCGCGGCCCAAACGATCTCGTTGGAGAACGGCGTGATTACGGCCGCTGGAACCGCTCCGGGCGATTCGCTGCGAGTCTATGTCGTGGGCGTCGCTGAGGCGCCCAGCCTACTGGGAGTCACGGCCGCCGTGAAGAACGGCTTGCGCTTCGAACCGCGCTATCCCCTTGAGCCCGGCATGCGCTACCGCGTCGAACTCAGCCGGTCAGGCGCACCGGCGGTCTCGGAGGTCGTCGAAATTCCCGCGCTGAATCACGGCGTCCGTACTCGCGTCGAGGCCCTTTATCCTTCGGCGGACCAACTGCCGGAGAATCTCTTGCGCGTCTACCTCCACTTCTCCGCTCCCATGAGTCGCGGCGACGCCTACAACCACATCAGTTTGGTGGATCAGGCAACCGGCGAGGCGGTCGAGCTGCCGTTCCTCGAACTGGAGCAGGAACTCTGGGACCCCGCAGGCAAGCGCCTAACCGTTCTGTTTGATCCGGGACGCATCAAGCGCGGCCTCGTGCCCAACGTGGAAGCCGGCCTGCCCCTCGTGCCCGGCCGCGCCTACCGCCTCGTGATTTCTCACGAATGGCTCGATGCCCACTCGCGTCCCCTCGATAGCGATTTTGAGAAGCGCTTCACCGTCGCCGAATCCGATTTCGCCTCGCCGGCTCCGCCCCAATGGAAAATCGAGTCCGCCGCCGCCGGCTCAACCGAACCTGTCGTCGTCTCCATAGGCGAACCCATCGACCACGCCCTCGGTTTGCGGCTGATTGACGTCCTGGGCGGCGGGCAGCGAGTCGTATCCGGCGAAGCCGCGCTCGACGCCCACGAAACTCG
>CAMPKL010000608.1 GCA_946887065.1 uncultured Bryobacterales bacterium | reverse complement strand
CCTCATCAGCATCGACGGCTTTTACATTGAGGCGCCGCTGAAGGGCGAACTGCTGTTCATGGTGAACGAAGACGTCCCGGGAGTTATCGGCCAAATCGGCGAAATCCTCGGCGGCAGCGGCGTCAACATCGCCGACTTCTCGCTGGGACGTCTCGAAAAGACCGGCGATGTTCCAGCGACAGCTGTTTCCGTCATTCGCGTGGACCAGCAGATTTCCGCGGAAGCGCTCAACCAACTGGCCGCTCTGAAGCCGGTGCAGATCGCTCGCACCGTGCATCTCGGCTAATTTCGTTCCTACGCGAGGCGGCAGTCACTTAGACTGCGCCTCAGCTAGGGCTTTCAGGCTCTTCAGCGCTTCCGGCCACATCTTCTCGAACATGTCCTTGTGTTCGGCCGCGATGTCCATGTCGACGCGGAAACGCGTCCCGCCGTCGATCACCTCCAACGTGTAGTTCTCGTAGCTCGGCGCCCAGGCTTTGACGGCGTCGCTCGTGAAGTCTTCAACGCCCTTATTGACCATGCCGAGATGGCGTATGGAGATAAACTCGGGGCGGCGGCTCTCGGCAATCTCGCTCGACATGCCGCTTTCGTTGCCGTCTTTGTCTCGTCCCAAGAAGAGGATCTTGCTTCCCTTCGTCCAAGAGCCTCGATAGAACGAGGTCGGTTCGAAAGACTTGGTCCATTCGCGATAGGACGCGTCTTCGATCGTGGTTTCCCAGACTATTTCGGGCGGTGCGGCGATATCGATTGAGAGTTGAAGCTTCTCCATCCACGTATCCTAGCAGCGAAAATCCCCGACGACGCGGTCGGGGAGCTCGCAAAATTAATACGCTGTGAAGGCGCCCCCGCTAGCGATTGGCTGCGGTCGTCTCGGAGTTACGGATATCGATTGAGCCGTTGACGGTGTTGAACGAAAAGCTAACGTCGCCGCCCGAGCCCAACTCGCCGTCGAGCGACCGCGACGGGCCGAAGCGCGCCTTGGTCACTTGCAGCGGGAAATCAGTCTCGATCGAGCCGTTGACCGAACCGGCATGGAACCTTCCCGCCACGCTCGCCGGCAGGTAAACCCGCACGGAGCCGTTGACGGTCTCGAATTCGTGTTCGCCGCTCTTTGGAGTGGCAGCGTAGCGTATCGTCAACTGGCCGTTGACGGTATTGGCGCTCACCGGGGCGACGGCGCCCGTCGCTTCCACTCTGCCGTTGACCGAGTGCAGGTCCATCGGGCCGGCAACCCCGTTCACCGAGACGGAACCGTTAACCGTGTCGGCGTCGAGATTTACCGAGGCCGGCAGGGTGATTCGGTAGCTCACCGATCCGCTGCGGTTCCAGCCCTTCGGCAGTTCGGTCTCGACCTCGACCCGATCCCCGCTGCCCGTCACCACCACTTGCACATCCTCTAGATCGGCTGCATTCTTGGCCGACTTTGTGGCCAAGATCTGAACTTCATTTCGATTCCACGTCGCAATCTCAATCTCGCCATTCACGTTCGATATCTCGAACTCGCCGTTCGCGTCGAGCGGGACGGTTTGGCTGAACTCATCCCGAACCTCGGCTCCAAGATTGGTCTGGCAGGCGGCGGTCAAAAGGCCCAGCATGGCCGCGGCGCACAATACGGTCGGTTGAAAACGGTACATAAAGTCTCCTCCGGGTCTAAGTCTGACTTCTAGCTACGAGCGTCGCGGCCGAATTGTTCCCTTGGACGCCGTTTTGGACGGACGGATAGGCCCAGCCGCAAACTTTTTTGCCGTATGATCTGGCTATGATTCGCGTTCTGCTGCTTTTCTCCGTATTTTCCATGCCGCTGGCGGCCGATCCCAACCTCTTCTTCCGCGAAGACTGGACCGACACCGAGCCTGCCTTGCCCGTGACCCAGGAACACGTCGCCAACCCCGAGTTGGTTCTTGCGCTGCACGGTCCGGGCAAATCCGTCATCAAGAAGAGCTACCACAAGTGGATCCCAAACGATCCGCACTACATCTGGTCCGGCGTGACCAGCGCGCGCTGGGCGGTCAGCTTGAGCAAGAGCAACGGGCAACTGGTTGATCTCACTGCCGGCAAGGTGCGCTGGCGCACGAAGCAAGCCGGGTTCATGCACCTGCACATCATCGTGGAGACCGCCGACGGCCGATGGTTCGTCAGCGAGGCTGCGGAACGTCCCGCCAGCGACTGGCATGTCTCGGAACACGTGCTTGCCGATACCAAGTGGCGCATTCTCGATATCGAAGCCGTGGTCGAAAAAGCTTGGGGAACGCCCGATCTGGCACGCGTGAAGTCCGTCGGTTTCACCGACCTCAGCATCGGCGGCTGGTCCGACTCCTCGAGCCGCCTTGATTGGATCGAGGTCTATGGCAAGCCCGTCCAGTAACTCGAAGGCGATGACTGCCATGCTGGCGGTCGTCGTCGCCGCCACCGTTTGGTCCGCCATCGACCCTTACGATTACGCCACCTGGTTTTTCGAACTGTTCATTGGCGCCGCCGGCATCATCGCCCTGGTGTTGTTGCGCAAACGTTTCCCGATGTCGTCACTGGTGTTGACTGTCGCGGCCATCCACTACGTCGTGCTAGCCATGGGGGCCAAATACACCTACGCAGAAGAGCCCATCTTCAGTTGGCTGCGCGATACCCTCGACCTTTCCCGCAACCACTTCGACCGGGTCGGACACTTCATGCAAGGCGTCACGCCGGCCCTGGTCATGCGCGAGGTCCTGCAACGCCGCACCAAGATCGGTCGCGGGGTGTGGCTGAGTTTCTGCGCGCTGACCACGGCGATGGCATTCAGCGCCCTCTACGAGATTCTCGAGTGGCTCTGGGTCGCCGCCTTCTACCCCAACGAAGGACCCGAATGGCTCGGAATGCAAGGCGACCCTTTCGACGCCCAAGCCGATATGCTCATGGCCACGCTTGGCGGCTTGCTCTCGACGGTCATCCTGCGGCCCTGGCACGACCGCTCCATCGACAAGCTTCTACGACGTAATTGACGGCCAACAAACTAACCGAGCCCCGAACGCCAGAGAGGGGTCAAATGCTAGAATTCAGCTCGACCTTTGACCCAACCTGATACGCCGAGTCGGCTCGTCGAAACGCCGACCGCGTACTTCCTCACCTTTTCCTGCTACGGAA
>CAMPKL010000607.1 GCA_946887065.1 uncultured Bryobacterales bacterium | reverse complement strand
GTTCGCGTCGGCCAAGCGAATTACTCTTGCGGACAGCAATCCTGCCTCGAACGCACGCGCTTGATCGAGCTTCATCTGATTCCTAGCTTCGCCCCCAGGGAGGGCGCGGGAACCTTGCGGGCCGGAGACCGGCTCCAGGGCATAAATCGCAAGAATAGGAGCGTCGATGACCGTATGTCGCTGCATTCCCGCATGGATCGCTTGTTGAATCGGAGGGATCTGGGGACGCGGCTGATGCGTCGGCGGTGAGGCTGAGGCCTCAGCCGTCTTCAGCTGCTCTTGTCTCCGCCGCAGAGACCTTTCAAGTTCTGGAAGGCTAGTTTCCAATAACTCATTGATCAGGGGCATCGGGTCCGGGGGCATACTTCTCAGTTGATCAAGCTGTCTGCGTACCTCGTTCACTTCAATGAAGAAATCGCCCTTCGAGCGATCATAGTACGCATAGGAATACCCGGCGTCGAGGTAAATGAGGCCAGCGACTCTTTCGGGATGCCGAGATCCAATGGAACTCAGTTCCTCGCCGCCGAGTGAATGGCCGGCCAGCACGGGCCGTTCCAGCTTGAGTGCGTCAAGTACGGCCAGGACATCGTCACCTAAACGGTCTGCCGAGTATGTCGCATCCCCGACAGGGGGAGGAGCGCTGGATGCGCCGAATCCGCGCCGCGTAATCCCGAAGACATGGTAGCCGGCAGTCAACTTGGGTGCGAACTTGTCAAAGATATGCGCCGAGTTTCCAAGTCCAGCGAGCAGTACGATGGGCCGTCCGGACCCGCCCCAATCGAGAACCTCCAACTCGACCTGGTCGCCTACGGTTACGAGCTGAGTCGTGTGCGGGGACGGGTCGGACCAAGCGGTTTCGCTGTTGGCGCGTCGCAACTCAAGCGGCAATGGCTGCCCTTGTGTCCACGTTCCGCTAATGGATGTCGCGTCGTCGCTGAGCTTGCCCTCAAAACTACCGCGGATCTGGCTAATGGCAAATCTGATGGTTGGACCATCTAGGGAGACTGAATCCGCCGACATACCAATGCCTCGATCGGGGCTTTGGTCGATGCTAAACAGCGTGGCCTCCAAGCCGCCGCTGTCGCTGCTAGCAATTCGCACGATCGCCCGAATTTCCTGCGGACCCTCCTTGAGCGTACCCTGCCAGTCGCCAGCCAGGTCCTGTGCGAAGCCGAGTGTTGTTAAGAGTGTGCCAAGCGCCATCAACTGGCTGAGTCGCTTCATCCTTTCTCTCCTTTTCACAACTCCGCGGCCGGTCGCTCCTCTACGGGACCGGCATCATGATAGCTCCAGAATCGGGGATCGGCATCAGAGGTCACTTCATTTCCGGAACATCGTGCCGGATGCAACGGCTGGTATATGAATTAAAGCATCCGCGCCATCTGGAACAGCCAACCGCCCAGATCTTCACTCACAAAAAAAGCCCGGCGCTTGCGCGCCGGGCTTCGTTTGCTGAGACTGACCTGCGGCTTTGGGCGAGGAGCCGCTTCCCCCTCAACTCAGTGCCGTATTAGTCACCGGTAACGCCGGTCTCTTCTTTCTTCGGAGCCGGTGCGTTGCCGAGTTGAATCAGTTTCGGAGCGGGCGGCTCTTTGAGCACTTGCTCGCGATACATCTTCATCAGTTTCGCTTCCTCTTCTTTCGTGAGAATCTTCTTGTTGGACTTGCCGCCGTTTGCGACAGGCGTTTCGCCCTTCGCTTGCGCTTCGGCGAGCGCCTTGTTACGCGCCGCGATCTTCTCTTCGCGGGCGTTCTTGGGGCCCTCGAATTCCTGCTCGCCGCGGGCGACCATCGCCGGGTCCAACTTCAGCTTGTGGCTGAAATCGTTCATGTCGACGCTCTTGCCGCCGGCATAGATGCTGTGACGCCCGTGCTCTTGGTACCAGGTCGTCAGCGTGGCGGTCATGTGCATCTTCTCGATGATGTTCCGCCAGCCGATGCCGGTGTTGTAAGCGCAGAACGAAATCTCGCCTTCCTGCGTGCCGTAGGGGATGACGCACATCTCCGTCCGGCGGAAGTCGTAATTGAACAAGTCCTGGAACCACATGCCGGCGACGAACAGGAAGTTCCAAGGATCGTTGCGGCGGGCCGTGCCCTTGCCGTAGTTCTTGCCGCTGAGCGCGAAGCTCTTGTCGAACTTCTTCAGCAGGTCAAACATCGAAAACTCTTTCGGAGCCTTCATCGGGTTGTAGTTCTTCAGCAGGGCCAGAGCCAACTGCATGTTGGTCTTCCACTTCGAACGGCCCGAGTCGTTGATGCGGCGAATGTCCTGAGTCAACTGCGGGACGTTGATGAACTCCGGAACCGGAGCCATGTCCTTTGTCTTCTTGTTGATCATCAGCGCCGTGCCGACGCCGCAGTTCGGGTGGCAACCGCAGGAAACCTGTCCCCACTCGGCGGCCGGTCCGTGCGCCAGGTCAGCGGCGTCCACGAAGGAGCCCATCACCGAGATCGGGAACCAGTCGCGAGTCGGCTCGGACATACCCAACTGATTCTTCACGTCGTGCGCCAAGTGAGACAGCGTGTAGCGCTGCTTCATGCGGCGGTCGTCGGTGATCTCTTCGTCGCGTCCGGTGAAGCTAACCGGCTGGAAGCTCAAGAAAGCGATCTTGCCGGGGTTCTCGCGGGCGAACTGAATGATCGGGCCGACTTCTTCGTTGTTGATGTTGTTGACGATCGTCGTCACCAACACAATTTCGATGCCGGCGTCGTGCATGTTGTCGATCGCCTTCATCTTGACGTCGAACAAATTGCCGATCTTGCGGTGCGAGTTGCGCGCGTTGCCGATGCCGTCGAACTGCAAGTAGGCGTAGCGCATGCCCGCGTCAGCGGCGGCTTCGGCGAACTCGCGGCTCTTGGCGAACTCAATGCCGTTGGTCGCCGCCTGCACTGAGTTGTAGCCAACCGTGCGGCAGTAGTTGACGGCCTTCAAGAAGAACGGCGACATCGTCGGCTCGCCGCCCGAGAACTGCACCGACATCTGCCGGCGAGGCTTGGTGGCGATCGCGTTGTCCAGAATCAGCTTGATCTCGTCCCACTCCAACTCGTGGACGAAGCCAACCTGATTGGCGTCCATGAAGCAGGGGTCGCACATCATGTTGCAGCGGTTCGTCAGGTCGA
>CAMPKL010000606.1 GCA_946887065.1 uncultured Bryobacterales bacterium | reverse complement strand
GCGCTCGATGCAGGCTCTGAACACCCAGGCTCAGCGCGTCCTGGCGCTTTTCGGCAAGACGGACGGCGCCTTAGTCTCGTCCACCGCCGGTCCAGAGCAAGAGTACTTCCTGATCGACAAGAACTTCTACTTCGCCCGCCCGGATCTGGTCACTGCCGGACGCACCCTCTTCGGTGCGCCCTCCACGAAGGGCCAAGAATTCGAGGATCACTACTTCGGCGCCATTACGGATCGTGTCTTGGCGTTCATGTTCGAAGTCGAACGCGAACTGTTTAAGCTGGGAGTCCCGGTCAAAACTCGCCACAACGAAGTCGCTCCGGCGCAATACGAGATCGCTCCGATTTTCGAATCGGCGAACGTCGCCACGGATCACCAGCAGATGATCATGATCACCTTGAAGCGGGTGGCCAACAAGTACGGCATGGCGTGTCTTTTGGCGGAGAAGCCTTTCGCCGGCATCAATGGCTCGGGCAAGCACGTGAACTGGTCCTTGGGCAGCTCTTCGCAGGGCAACTTGCTGGACCCGGGCGCCACGCCCCACGACAACGCCCAGTTCTTGCTGTTTTGCGGCGCCATCATTCGCGCCGTGCACCTGCACCAAGGCTTGCTACGCGCCGTGGTCGCCTCGGCGGGCAACGACCATCGCCTTGGCGCCAACGAGGCTCCTCCGGCGATTATTTCCATCTTCTTGGGCGATCAGCTCACGGACGTCTTCGAGCAGATCAAGAAGGGCGGCGCGAAGAAATCGATTCCCGGCGGGACGATGACGGTCGGCGCCGATGTTCTGCCGCCGCTTGCCAAGGATGCGGGCGATCGCAACCGCACCAGCCCATTCGCTTTTACCGGCAACCGCTTCGAGTTCCGCGCCGTGGGCTCCAATCAGTCGATTGCCGGGCCGCTCGTGGCGATGAATACCATCGTCGCCGAGTCCCTCGACTACTGCGCAACGCGCTTGGAGGCGGATACCAAGGGCGATCCGAACAAGCTGAATGCTGCGCTCCAAAAGCTGCTGGCCGAGATCATCAAGGAGCACGGCGCGATCGTCTTCAATGGCGACAACTATTCCGAGGAATGGCACAAGGAAGCCAAGAAGCGCGGCTTGCTCAACCTCAAAACGACCCCGGAAGCTCTGCCGGTCCTGCAATCGACCGCTGTCAAGCAACTCTTCCGCAAGTACAAAGTCCTGACGGCTCGCGAACTCGAGAGCCGCTACGACATTTACCTGGAGCAGTACTGCAAGTCGGTCGCCGTCGAGACGAAACTCGTCATTGAGATGTCCCGTACGATGATCTTCCCGGCGGCCGTCCGCTACCAGAACGAACTCGCTTCCACTTGCGCCAACCTCAAGGCCGTTGGATACGAGTTCGATACGGACACTCTCGACAAGGTCACCGCTCTGGTCAAGGAACTACAGGACTCGACGAACGCCCTAGAGAAGGCGGTTGCCGGCGCTCACGCGACTAGCCTGCTTGCCGAGGCGAAGCACTCCTGCGAGGCCATCGTACCTGCGGTGCTCAAGGTTCGCCACGCGGCCGATAAACTCGAAGGTCTCGTGGCCGATGACCTTTGGCCTTTGCCGACCTACCAAGAAATGCTGTTCATCAAGTAAGTCTTGCTCTGTCTGAAAAACACGAGCGCCCCGCCGGCATCCGCTTGCGGGGCGCTTCTCTTTGCCTGTGACGCCGCGCGAGCCTAGTCGCCTTCGATCCCCACGCGCGCCGCCCGCAAACCCGCCGGTTCTTCACGTTCAGTGCGCTCCGTCTCCTTCTCCTCGTGCGACTCCTCGCCGGAGCCGCCGCCATACAGCCATTGGAAGAACTCTCGCATGTCCTCCAGGACCAAATAGATAGCCGGAACGAGCACCAAGGTAATCGCTGTCGAGAACAGGACGCCAAAGGCCAACGCCACGGCCATCGGAATCAGAAACTGCGCTTGGACGCTGCGCTCCAACATGAGCGGAGTGATGCCGGCCGCGGTGGTCAAAGAAGTGAGCAGAATCGGCCGGAAGCGAGCGACGCCTGAGCGCACGACGGCCTTCGTCAGCGTCAGGCCGTCGTCGCGGTGCTGATTCATGAAGCTGACCAAAACCAGCGAGTCGTTGACGACGACGCCGGCCAGCGCCACGACTCCGCATAACGACAGAATGCTCATATCCATGCCCATGACGACATGACCCCAGATCGCGCCGACGACTCCAAACGGGATTGCCGACATCACGATAAGCGGCTGCACATAGGAGCGGAAGGGGATGGCCAACAAGGCGTAGACCACGAATAACGCCGCGACAAAACCAATGCCCAGCGCTTGGATCGCCTCCGACTGATCCTGCTGCACGCCCTCCAATGAATAATGCACTCCGCGGTTGCGCTGGACCAGTTCGGGAAGGAAACCGGCCTCCAGGTCGGCGATCACCTCGTTCGCGTTCGTGATCGTTTGGTCCACATCGGCGCGCACGTTGATCGTGCGCTCCCGGTCGACGCGGGTGATCGAGGCGAAGCCGCGGCCCATCGAAGCGGTTGCCACGGTCGAGAAAGGAACCTCGCCGCCGTCCGGCGTGCGGATACGCATCCTCTCCAAGTCGCCCAACGAGCGGCGGTCCGCTTCCGGATAGCGAACCATCACGCGCACGTCGTCGCGGCCGCGTTGAATCCGTTGCGCCTCTTCTCCGAAGAAGGCCTGGCGCACTTGGCGGCCTAGGTCCGACAACGAAAGGCCTAACGCCTCCGCGTCGTTGGTGATGTCCAATTGCACTTCCGGTTTGCCGCCCCGGAACGAGTCGTTGATGTCGATTACGCCCGGATAGCTTGCCAGTTTGCTCTTGATTTCGTTCGACGCGAGTTGGAGTTGCTCGATGTCGCGGCCTGAGAGTTGAACGTCGATGGCGTCTCCGGAACCGAGCAGATCCGAGGTAAAACTCAGTTCCACGACGTCCGGGATCGGCGGCGCCAGCGCTCTCCATCGATTGGCGATCTCGGTTGCTGGTATTGTCCTACTCTCGGACGGCGTGAGTTCGATGTTGACTTCGCCGATATTTGACGAGCTGAATGACGAGCGATTGTCGCCGCTGTTTCTCGCCGACTGCACGCGGAAGGGCTGTTCCCCCACGGAAGTCAGCATGTGCTG
>CAMPKL010000605.1 GCA_946887065.1 uncultured Bryobacterales bacterium | reverse complement strand
CCGACGTCGGCTACTCGGCCTTCTTGATCGGCGAAAGCTTGATGAAGCAGGCGGACCCCGGCGGAGCATTGGCGAAGCTGCTGCGACTTTGACCCATGCCCGAGATCATTAAAGTCTGCGGCATCGTGGAACCGGCCGATGCGCTCGCGGCGATTCAAGCGGGCGCAACCGCCATCGGCATGGTGTTCTATTCAGAGAGCCCGCGCTATGTGCGCCTCGACCAAGCTGCGATGGTTTCGGCGGTCGTCTCATCCAGGGGGCTGAGGGTGGGCGTTTTCGTCAACGAGACCACCGAACGCATCCGCGCCGTCGCCGATGCCGTTCGACTCGATGTCGTCCAGTTGCACGGCGACGAGCCGCCCAGCGATTTGGAAGAGTTGCAGGGGCTGCGCGTCTGGAAAGCGTTGCCCGTGGGCGATAACTTCGATCCGGCCCGGATGGACGACTACGATTGCGAGGCAATTCTATTAGACACCGCCAAGGCGGACGGCTATGGCGGTTCCGGGCAAACTTTTCCTTGGTCGAAAGCGGCTGAAGCGGCGCGCAAGCGCCCGATCATCCTGGCCGGAGGTTTAGGGTCTGACAACGTCGAAGAAGCGATTCGAATAGTGAAGCCGTGGGGCGTTGACGCCAGTTCGCGGCTGGAGTCGAGCCCAGGCCGGAAAGACACAGGGAAAGTCGAAGCCTACGTGAAAGCCGCGCTGAATGCGGGCTGAGTTAGAATTTCCGCAATGAAACGAAACGTCCTCGTTGTAACGCTCGCGCTGTCCTGGGTCCTGTCGTCCTGCCAAGGTCCCGCTGAGGAGGAGGCCGCGAGCGAATCCAGCTTGCCGAATATTCTATTAATCGTTGCCGACGATTTGGGATACGGCGATTTGGGCTCCTACGGTCAAAAGGAAATCCAGACTCCGCACCTCGATCGACTGGCCAGAGAAGGAGTACGTTTCACCAACTTTTACGCCGGCAGCACGGTCTGCGCCCCTTCCCGCGCGGCCTTGATGACGGGACAGCACACAGGCCACACGCCGATTCGCGGTAACAGCCGGCAGCCGCTGCCCGACTCCTCCGTGACAATGGCCGAAATCCTGCGCGAAGCGGGCTATCGTACCGGCCTCATCGGCAAGTGGGGCCTCGGGGAACTGGGCTCGGAGGGCGAGCCGAATCGCCAAGGATTCGACTACTTCTTCGGCTATCTCAATCAACGCCACGCGCACAATTATTACCCGGAGTTTCTGATTCGCAACCAGGAACGCTATCCGCTCGACAACATCGTGCCGGAGCCCAAGGACCCTGACGGCTCAGGCGTCGCGACGACCAAGCTGGACTACTCCCACGACCTTTTCACCGATGAGGCTTTAATGTTCATCGACGAGAGCGGAGAGAAGCCGTTCTTCCTGGCGTTGACCTACACCATTCCTCACGCCAACAATGAGGCCGGCGAACTCGGGATGGAAGTTCCCGATCTCGGGAGCTATGCCGACAAGCCCTGGCCGACTGCGGCGAAGGGCCACGCGGCGATGATTTCACGGATGGACTCCGATATCGGCCGGCTCATGGCCCGACTCGACGAGAAGGCGATTGCCGACGAGACGCTGGTTCTGTTCACCAGCGACAATGGACCGCACCGCGAAGGCGGCAACGATCCCGAATCCAATGACTCCAACGGGCCATTGCGGGGCATCAAGCGCGATCTCTACGAGGGCGGCATACGCGTGCCGCTGATCGTGCGTTGGCCCAGACATGCCCCGCCGGCAACCGTTACCGACCGAGTCGGCGCGTTTTGGGACCTGTTGCCGACCTTTGCGGAAATTGCGGGCGTTGCCGTGCCGCAAGGCTTGGACGGCCAATCTCTGCTGACTTCATTCGACGGGCGCTTTCTGAGTCCCGGAGAACGAACGCTCTACTGGGAGTTTCACGAAGGCCCAGCATCAAAACAAGCGGTCCGCATGGGTCAATGGAAGGGCGTCCGGCTCGCTCCCAGCGCCAAGCTGGAGGTTTACGATCTCGCGAACGATCCGGGCGAGACTCTCGATCTGGCTGACGCATTTCCAGAGGTCACGGCGAAGATGCTTGAGTATCTGGCGACTGCCCGAACCGAGAATGCAGACTGGCCGCTACGCGACGCCGGCAGTCCTCGCCGTCCCTAGACGCCGCCTCGCCCGAACCGAGAATTTTCGTCTCTGGGAGTGTCATCCTGAAAGGACATGTCCGCGTTGCTTAGCTGTACGGCCCTGGTGAAATCTCTCGGCGGGCGCAGGTTGTTCAATGGCCTTTCTTTAACGCTCTCTCGCGGGGATCGTGTGGGGCTAATCGGACCCAATGGCAGCGGCAAGACCACTTTGTTGCAGATTCTTGCGGGCGAAGAGCGGCCTGACGGCGGAACTTCGGCGTTACGCAAAGGATCCCGGCTGGCTTATGTCCCTCAAGATTCGCTCTTCGACCCGGTAGACACAGTCGAATCCATATTGACCGCGGCCCTGGCTTCTCAGCCGCTCGATGACGACGAGAAGCGCGGGGTCGTGCAGGCCGCTTTGGGGCGCGCGGGTTTCGAAAGCGGCGACGCCCAGGCGGCTCGACTCTCCGGCGGCTGGAAAAAGAGACTCGCAATTGCCGCGGCTCTGGCGCAGGCCCCCGACGTCCTGCTGCTCGACGAGCCCACCAACCACCTGGACTTGGACGGCATTCTATGGCTTGAGCGTGCGGTGATGACGGCCAATGCCTGCCTCGTCGTGACGCACGACCGGTATTTCCTCGAGAACGTCGCCAACCGCGTAACGGAGATCGACCCGGCGTATCCGCAAGGGACTTTCGGGGTGAAGGGCAACTACAGCGAGTTTCTGGTGCGGCGGCAAGAGTTCCTCGAAGCCGACTCCAAGCAGCAGGAGTCGTTGGCGAATAAAGTACGCCGCGAAGTCGAGTGGCTGCAACGCGGCCCCAAGGCCAGGACCGGTAAATCTCGGGCGCGCATCAATTCCGCTGGAAAGTTGATCGACGAGTTGGCCGAGTCCACTGCTCGCGGGCGCAAGGGTAGCGTCCGCATCGACTTCACCGCGTCGGATCGCAAGACGAAGCGTTTGTTGGAGGCCGAAGGATTGGCGAAATCGTTCGGCGATCTCAAACTTTTTGAGGATG
>CAMPKL010000604.1 GCA_946887065.1 uncultured Bryobacterales bacterium | reverse complement strand
CCTGGAAACCTTGATCGTTCATCGCGGCCCAGCCCTCGGAGCCGTAGAACAGGTTTCCGATCTTGATGTCGAGCGCCGCGCTCCCTTGAGGAGCGGTGACGAAGCCTTCTCCGCCGGTCAGCAAACCTCTCGTTTCGAAGACCAGTTCCCGGCCGCCAAAATCGAAAGTGGCGGTTTGGGTATTCGGCGTCTCTTGGTCGTCGTCATAGGCGAACTTACCGCCGTGCGCATAGGCTGTGAGCGGCCAGGCAGGATCGCCCATGCCCCAGCGGGCTATGCCCATCTGGTGCACGCCCTGGTTGCCGATATCGCCGTTGCCTGTGTCCCAAAACCAATGCCAGTTGTAGATGAATCGCAGTTCGTTGAAGGGCCGCATGGGCGCCGGTCCCAAAAACAGGCCCCAGTTCACGCCCGGGGGCGTCGGCGTGTCCGGTTTCTTGCCGATCGAGACGCGGCGTTTGTAGCAGAGTCCCCTGGACTGGTATATCTTGCCGATCAGTCCGCCCTGAACCGCCTCCATGGCCCTGATTTTGAAAGGCTCGCTGCGGTGCTGCGAGCCGATCTGCAGCATGCGTCCGGTGGCGCGCGCCGTATCTATCATGGCCTGACCTTCGTAGAGGTTGTGGCTGGACGGCTTTTCGGCGTAGACGTCCTTGCCCGCCTTCATCGCCCAGATCGCCGACAGCGCGTGCCAGTGATTGGGAGTGGCGATGGAGACGGCCTCGATATCGGGATCCGCGAAAGCCTCCCGCATATCCTCATATTGTTTGGCCGTCTCGCCGGCATTCTTCGTCAGCGTGGCCTGAGCCTTCTCACGAGCCGCTTGGTTGACGTCGCACAGGCCGGAGACCCGCACGTCAGGCAACCGCGAATAGATGTTGAGATGGCCTGTCCCGCGGCCGCCAAGTCCGACGATCGCCAAATTGATGCGGTCGTTGGCGCCCCATACGCGCATCGCCGATGCGGCAGTGGCGGCTCCGATGAAAATCCTTCGCGTGGTTCGATTTGTCATGTCGGCTAGTCACTCCTCTACGCGCCGAATCATACCAAAAAGATTCACCGGCAGTTGATAGGCGAGGATTGGCTGCAGCAACGCTATTCGGCATACGCTAAGTTCTAAGGCTCACCTGTTCATGCTTGACTTTGCCACTCTCACGAGCGATCTGCTGGCTTCAAAGTTTGCGGCCTCGCTCACGATTCTCGCCTTCGCGATAGCGACCCAAATGGTGCTGCGCCAAAGCGTTCTCCGCTACATGAGTCGGGCCGACCTGCGCCTGCGGTGGATGGTTGGAGTGCGTAATGCCGTCCTTCTGCTTGCGCTCGTTGGGCTGGCGTCGATTTGGATGGACGAACTGCGGGCATTCGCGGCCGCCGTGGTTGCGTTCGCCGTAGCCTTTGTTATCGCGACCAAGGAGTTCATCCTATGCATCAACGGTTCGTTTCTGCGAGCCACGACGAACGCCTACGTGCTCGGAGACCGCATCTCGATTGACGGGCATCGCGGCGACGTCATTGACCTCACGCTTTTCTCGACCACGCTGCTGGAAGTCGGACCTGGCGAAAACTATCACCTGAGAACGGGCCGGACCGTGGTCATACCCAACAGCCAGTTGCTGACGAGTTCCGTGGTGAATGAGTCTTCGATGAAGCCTTACGTCTTGCACGTCTTTTCGGTGCCGGTCGGGAAGGACTGGGAAGGAGCGGAACGTATTCTACTGGACGCGGCTAGAGTGGAGACCGCTTCGTTCCTCGCCGATGCTAAGGAGCGTATGAAGCGGCTCGAGACGACCCATAGCTTGGAAGGACTGCCCACACAGCCGCGAGTTTACGTGCAGATTCCCGAAATAGGCCAAGTCCGCTTGCTCGTCCGCACGCCCGCTCCAATCGGGCGCGAGGGTGCGATCGAGCAGGCGATCCTGCGTAGATATCTAAGGGCTATCGGCGCGGAATCGTCGACGGCGGACCCGACGGGGAGTTTAAGCTGAAGGCAGCGTGAAAGGCGAAATTGCGCGGCCGGGAAAGGAGGCAGCATGATTGCTCTACGGCGGAACCCGTCCCGTCCGGCGTGTCCTCGCGTGTTGCCGGCCCTGTTTTTGCTGTGCGCGGCGACCTGCGATGTTGCGGTTGCCGACGGCTTGCTTCCGACGCTTACCGAGACGCAAACGGCGGAAGCGCGCAAGATTCTTGAGAACTTCAAAACCAACCCGCGCGGCCCCTTTTTTCGCATCCAATGGTATTGCAACGACGGCTCGGTACACCCGCCGTCTCCGCCGCCTTGCGGGCCTCTGGGCGGCGGATTTCAGCACGCATCTTTGAGTGCGGAAGCGAAGCGCCTTGAGGGTCTGGGATTTGATGTCGGCATCATATTGGCCGGCGCCGGCAAAAGCTACTTGATCGACGCGGCGCGCGACAACCACCGCTTGAAGCAACTTGTTCTGGAGCGCTACCTCGAAGAAATCGATAACGGTTGGATCTACCGGCGGGCTTATTCTTATCGCGGCGCCCGCCAGATTGAGGACGAGGAAAAAGCCGGTCGGAGCCTGCTCATCGAATTGTTCTCGGATCCCGATTGGCTGAGGCGCCGCTACTTTTTAGCGAACCAACTTACTGCCGCCATACCGCACGGCCAGCCTTCGGGCACGGTCACCCGGATACGCAACCTAGCAAAGACGATCGCGGACGAAGACACACGTTTCCAGGGGCTTCGATCAAAAATTCATTCCTCGCCGGCAAAGGACGATCTCGGTGCGGTTGAGCGATTCCTGGCCGAACGCAATCCGTCGGCTTCGGTCGCGGCGAATCTTCGCGAACTAATTGAGTTGATGCGCCAACAGTATTCGACAGCGGCCGCGAAAGAGTTGGCGGACAGTATACGGACAAGACTGAGCGGCGCCTCACTGGAGGAGCGCGGCGGCCGCTTCGCCGATGCGCTGACGGCCAATGACCACCCGGCGATCCTCTCGGCGGGAGCGGCGCTGACCCTGGGACTCTTCGATGCGGCCACTGCACCCGAAACGGGCGGCGCCCGGGCCTTGGAATATCTCGATATCAACGCCGTCGTCCAACAAGCCGGCTTTGGCGCCGCTAGCGCCTTGACCCCAGCCGTCCGCGCCGGCGCCCTGCGGCAGTTGCGGGA
>CAMPKL010000603.1 GCA_946887065.1 uncultured Bryobacterales bacterium | reverse complement strand
TTCCGGGACAGCATCAAAGAAGCCCTCCAAGTCGCCCTCGCTTCGCCCCAGTTCCTATTTCTGGTCGAGGCCAGCGCCTCGCCGCTGCCCGAGCCGCTCGACGACTACGAACTCGCTTCCAAGCTTTCCTACTTCCTCTGGAACGGCCCGCCCGACCAAACCATGCTGAAGTTGGCCGCCGCCGGCACGCTTCGCCAGCACTTGGACTCCGAAGTCCAGCGCATGATCGCCGATTCGCGCTTCACCCAGTTCACCAACGAGTTCGTACCGCAATGGTTGAATCTCGAGAAGTTCGACGTGGTCGAAGTCGATCGCCAGAAGTTCCCCAATCTCAACCGCGTCGTCCGCACGCAACTGCGCCAAGAACCGACGGAACTCGTGCAACATCTGATGCGCGAGAATTTGCCCGCGCGCAACCTGATCTCCTCCGACTTCGTGCTAGAGAACGAAGTGACAGCCGACTACTACGGGCTGACCGGCAAGACCGACAATGGCTTCAAATTCGTTCCCGTCGTCCACGGCCGTCCCGAACTGGGTGGTCTGCTCACCCAAGCGGCCTTCATGGCCGGCCTCTCCGACGGCCGCGAATCGAACCCGGTCAAGCGCGGCGCCTGGGTGGCCCGCAAGATCATCGCCGAGCCGCCCGACGATCCGCCGCCCAACGTTCCCGACCTAAAAGCCGACGCCGCAGGCCTCACGCTCCGCCAAAGGCTCGAACAACACCGCAGCATCCCCGGCTGCATGCAGTGCCACATGAAGATCGACCCCTGGGGCGTCGCCCTCGAACAGTTCGACGCCGGCGGACGCCTCAAGCGCGAGCCCGCCGACGCCTCCTCGACCTTGCCCGACGGTACTGAGGTGTCCGGCGTGACCGAGCTCAAGCAGTACCTCAGCCAAGATCGCATCGACCAAGTCGCTTTTAGCGTGCTCAAGCATCTGATGACCTATGCCAACGGCCGAACCTTGACGTACAATGAGCTCAACTCGCTGAAACAGGACGGGTTAACATTAAGGGCCGACGGCTACCGAATGCAGGACATGATCCAGTTCGTCGTCCACAGTAAGATGTTTCTCGAGAAGTAAACGGAGAGCCCCATGAGACGTGCCCCGAAGATCGACCGGCGAGCCTTCATCCGAGGGATAGGCGGCATGGCTCTCGCTTTGCCCGTGCTCGACGCCATGGGCGCCGAAGTCACCGATAAGACGCCGCGCCGTTTCTGCGCCATCTACACGGCCAATGGCATGTCGTTGCCGCGCGAAGAAAACCGCCTCGATGAATGGAGTTGGTTCCCCCGTGCCGAGAAAGACGGCCAGTTCGTCTTCGGCAAGTCGACCGAACCGCTCAGCCCGTTTCGCAATCAACTCAGCTTCCTCGGCGGCCTGCACCATCCCAGCGGACCGAAGGCCGACCCGCATACCTGTTCGGACATGTGGCTCACCGGAGCCCCCTTGTACGTCCCCGAGCGGGAAGTCTACAACTCCGTTGCGCTCGATCAAGTCGTCGCTCTGCACACCAAGCAGTACTGCCGCCAGCCTTCCTTGGTTCTCTCGATCGACGCCGGCACGGGCTTCCTGTCCCGCACGGGCACCATTTCGTATAGCCTCGAAGGCCGGCCCGTTCCCGCCGAAAACAATCCGCGCCGGATCTTCGATCGGCTGTTCCGCGCCGACCGCGCATCGCTGCAGGCGCAGCGCGATCAGTTGCAGCGCCGCATCAAGCTAGCCGACGCCGTTTCCGAGAGCGCCCGCGCGCTCGATAAACAACTCGGCAAGTCCGATCGCGAACGGATGGATCAATATCTGACCGCTTTGAATGAAGTCGAGTCCCGCTTAATCGCCTCCGAGCAATGGATCGACATCCCGCTCAAGAAGCAGGATTATTCGCATCTCAACCTGGACGCGACCTCCGAGGGCGAACCGGCGGAATACTACAGCGCGATGTTCGATCTCATCGCTCTCGCCTTCGATGCCGACATCACCCGCTCCGTCGCCTTCATGCTCAACCGCGAAGACGGCATGGGCATCAGCGACACCTTCCCGCTCAAGCTAGGCCTCTCGAAGACGCACCACAATCTCTCGCACGCGACCGATGCCGAAGGGCAACTGGACTTCGCCAAGTACGATCTGTTCTTGAGCCAACAGCTGGCCCACTTCTTCACCCAACTGAACTCTTACCAAGACCGCGAAGGCGCCGTCCTCGACAACACCATCGTCCTGTACGGCAGCGGCGCCAGCACCACGCACACGTCTGTGAACCTGCCGACGCTGGTCGCGGGCGGCGCCAACATGGGCCTCAAGCACGGAACCTACTGGCGCGACGGCCAGACGCGCATGTCGAACATGTACCTCAGCATCCTGCACTCACTCGGCGTCGAAGAAGAATCGTTCTCCGACAGCACCGGCACACTGAGCAACTCGATCTTCAGCCGCGTCTAACCCGAGGGGACAGTCAGCCTTGACTGTCCACGATCACCCTGCACGCGGTTTCACCCACCCGCGCAACTACGCCCGTGCTCTGCGAATCGGCAACACTTCTCGCGACCCGAGCCCAGCCGCGTAAGCGGCGGGTCTTCGCCCGGCGCGTGACTCCCTTAGCCGGATGATTGCCGCGCCGCGGGTGCAAGTGCTATTCAGGAAGCTCTATGAATACATCAGTCGCCACAGGTTCGGAGCATGTCCAGCCTTTCCTGCCAGCAAAGGATTTCGAGACCTCGAAGCGATTTTATGAGGCGCTTGGCTTCCAAAAAATCTTGGACAGCGAGGTCGCGATCTTCCGCCTTGGTACAGGCAGCTTCATTCTCCAAAAGTATTTCCAAAAAGATTGGGCGGAGAACTTCATGATGCAACTCATCGTTGACGATCTCGATGCCTGGTGGACGCACGTAAACTCGTTGGACCTGCCCGCGAAGTTCGGCGTGCCGGCCCCCAAGCCGCCCGCAATGCAACCGTGGGGCCTGCGCATCGCCTACGTCGTCGACCCCTCCGGAGTCCTCTGGCACATCGCGCAACGAAGACCCGCCATCGCCCAAGACGAGTGACGCCCTCCCGCGAAGCGCCCGCAACCGCCCGCCGGGGCTGGCCTGCACCCCATCCACCATCCGAACCGGTGCCGCCGCCGCTATCGCCAAGCCCAAGAAATT
>CAMPKL010000602.1 GCA_946887065.1 uncultured Bryobacterales bacterium | reverse complement strand
CCCGGGACGCCGGAGGTGGCCGGACCTTGGTGGCACTGCAGGCATTCGCTGCCGCGGCGGACGAATTGGGGCCGGGACGACTGCACTTGATCGAGGGAATAGAAGACCGTGCCGAGATTGCGGTCTTGGACGGCGATTTCCAATACTTCGCCGAGGCGGACGATGCCGATACTCAGGTCGTCTGCATGGTAGATGGCGCGCGGCAAACGGGGCGCGATGAGCGGCGCTTGGAAGCTCGTCTTGGTGAAAACAAGAACTTGGGAGCTGGTCGGGATATCGAGCGCTTTCAGGACGGAAAGAAGATAACCGTAGTTGGGATCGAATTCGAGCTTCAGCTCATCTTTCGACAACTTCTCGCGCAAGGCCTCGATCGGATTGTCGGCCGGAGTCGTACGGTAGGCAATCGCTGGATGGTCGGAGGGCACGACGCGATATTCGTCGAGGCGAGCGGCCAAGGTCGTCCCCAGCGCCAGCGACGCCAAGGTCGCTACCAGAGCGTAACTCTTGGTGGCTTTGTTAAGCATGGGTCGCCTCCTGAACGGGGCAAAGCGGGGCGACGGGCAGTTGATCGCCCGAGAATTCGGAAATCATGGCGCCGGCGAAGGTCTGTTCGATCTGGCACAGCGCGTCGTCGAGGCGGCGGTGCAGGGGGCAGAGTTTCTCGTGTCCCTTGAGGCCGAGCGGGCAACGGACGATGCGCTGGACGGGATCGACGGCGTTGATGACGTCGAGGATGCTGAGTTCATCGGCGGGCCTTGTCAGGGTGAAGCCGCCGTTTTTGCCGCGCTGGGCGTGAACCAGACCGCTGCGGCCCAGAGCCCAGAGGACCTTCGACAAATAGTCCGGGGGCACCTGGGTGGCTTTGGCGATCTGATTTGTGGTCATGGGCGCGTCGTCGTTATTGGCGAGCCAGACGACGGCGCGAAGGGCGTATTCTGCGGTTTGGGAGAACATCGGCGCAATTGAGGGATATCTGGATATCTATGTCAAGAATAAGGAGCGGTGGGGGTCTTGTCAAGGGGAAACCGCCAGCTAAAGCTTGGCGTCTCGGGTTGAGCCGGGGGAGAGCCGGGAGACGACTAGACCGACGGAGACGGTGACGGCGGCGCCGATGACGTTGAACCACAAGAAGGTGACGTCGGAGTAGAGCTGCGTTGCGGCTACGGCGATGAGGCCGCAGAGGATTCCCAAGAAGGCTCCCGTGCCGGTAGTTTTCCAGGGGGCGAAGGCCAGAACGAACACTCCGAGCATGGCGCCGTAGAAGAGCGAGCCAACGATGTTGACGGCCTCGATCAGCGAGCCGAGTTGTCCGGCGAACATGGCAAAGACTGCGGCGTAGACTCCCCAAAAAGCCGTGGCCGCCCGCGATGCCTGGGCGTAGTGCTGATCGGCGGCGCCGCGCCGGATGTAGCGCTGGTAGTGGTCGATGACGGAAACGGTGGCGAGCGAGTTCAACTCGGCGGAGATGGTGGACATCGCGGCGGCGAATACGGCGGCGATGATCAGGCCGACGATGCCGGGAGGGATGTGGCGCGTGACGAAGGTGAGAAAAACGTAGTTGGTGTCGTTATAGGGAGACCCCGTGACGCGTTCGGCCAGGGCGACGGCATCATTGCGGGCGGAGTCGACGGCCCGTTGGGCGCCGAGATAGGCATCGCGCTGGACGGCGCCGTCGGCGGAGGCAAGATTGAAGGCCGCTTCCCTTCTCTGGCTGAAAGCGTCGTCGTAGCGCTGCTGAACGAGGGCGAGTTCCTGAGATGCCGCGGCTTCCACAGTCGAGGCGATGGCTGGGTTGAAGAGCGCGGGCGGTTGAATGAACAAGAAGAAGACGAATACCATCGCGCCGGTCAACAGAATCACGAACTGCAGGGGAACCTTCACGATGGCGTTGAACAGCAGGCTGAAGCGGCTATCGCGTAGGCTGCGGGCAGTGAGGTAGCGTTGCACCTGGGATTGATCGGTTCCGAAGTAGGCCAGAGCGAGGAACGATCCGCCGATGAGGCCGGACCACAGGTTGTAGCGATCATCGAAGTTGAGTTCGAAGTCGATGGCCTGAAGGCGTCCCGCTTCGCCGGCGAGCCGCAGCGCATCGCCGAAACTCACTTCGCTCGGCAAACCGTAGACTGCGGCGAAGAAGGCGGCGATCAGGCCGAAGAACATGACTAGCATCTGCTGAGCATCGGTCCACATCACGGTTTTTATGCCGCCGATGACGGTATAGCTGACGACGATTGCAGCCATGAGCAGGATGGTCACCCGCTCGGGCCAGTTCAAAATCACCGCCATCACGACGGCCGGAGCGTAGAGGGCGATACCAACCCCAAGACCGCGCTGAACAAGAAAGACGGCGCTGGCGAGCGTGCGCGTTTTCGTATCGAAGCGCTTCTCAAGGAATTCGTAGGCGGTGTAGACTCCGCTGCGGTGAAAGACGGGGGCGGCGACCGCGCAGATGATGACCATCGCGATGGGCAGACCGAAGTAGAACTGCACGAAACGCAGCCCGTCGGAGTAGCCTTGGCCTGTCGTGCCGATGAAGGTGATCGCACTGGCCTGCGTGGCCATGATCGAGAGACCGATGACCCACCAGCGCATTGTCTTGCCGCCGAGCAGATAGCCCTCTGTGGTTTGCGCGCCTTTGGACTTATAGAGTCCGTAGCCGACGATGCCGACGAGCGAGGCGAGCAGTACGAACCAATCTACGGTTCTCATGCGGCGTCAGAGCGATACCGCGAGGTGAACAGATAGAGCAGCAAGATCCAGGCCGCCAGATGCAAGAGCACGACCAGGTAGACGTTTCGCCAGGTTTTTAGGATCGGCGGCGACTCGTCTGGAGCCGCATCTGCTGCTATCGCTTTGCGCCGCACGGAACGATCAGTGTAGCAACCGGGCGCGGCGGCAAGCGGCCGCGCCCGGCGCCTTCGATTACCGGCCTAGGGGCACTTGACGTTAATCGCCGAGGCGGGGCTCGGAGTCGCGTTCACGACGACGGCAAGGGACTGTTGTCCGCAGGGGACGTCGGGCGGAAGGACGAAGTTCGCCTGGTACAGGCTCATGAAGGACGGCGCGTAGCCGGAGAACAAGACTTGCGTCTTGACGCCGCCGACGAGGCCATCGGTGTTGCCCGCGGTGGTGTGCGGCGGGTCG
>CAMPKL010000601.1 GCA_946887065.1 uncultured Bryobacterales bacterium | reverse complement strand
AGGCTGGTCGGCTCGCGCCAGGGACCGCATGGTGGTGCTAGCCCGCGCCACGGGCGGACGCTTGTTCGCCGCCGATGACATCTCCGACCTCGATCCAGTTTTCCCGCTGATCGAAGCGGACCTGCGCAGCGTCTACAGCCTGGGCTACTATCCCAGCAATCAAAACTTCGACGGTTCCTGGCGGGCTGTGGAAGTCTCCGTGGACGAACCCGGCGTCACCGTTCGCGCTCGGCCCGGCTACTACGCCAACTGAACCGCGAGACACTGGATTCATGAGACGATACCTCGCGCTGGCGCTGGCCGCCGCCGCTTTGCTGGCGGCGCAGGGTTTGGACCCGCTGAGTGGCTGGCAATTCTACAGAGAACTCTCACTTGTCTCCGGAACTGGCCTGGCAAGCTTCACGCTTGACGCTACGATCCTAGCTAATGCCCGCCAAGACGCCGCCGACTTACGCCTCTTCGACGCGGCCGGCAAAGAGCTCCCCTACGAACTGCGCATCCTGCGCGGCGCGCGCAACGTCGCACCGTGCGAATCGACGGAACTCAGCCGCGGCTCTGACGGCGACTCAGCGGAAATCATCCTGGATCTGGGCGATGATCCGGCCCAGCACAACCAGGTTCAGATCGATACCGAAGGGACTGGTTTTCGGCGGAGAACGGCCGTCTACGGCAGTGGCGACGCCCAGCAGTGGACCCCGCTCAACGAGAACGGCTTGATCCTGCGGCTCTCGGGGAACGGCAATATGGCATCCATCGATCGCGTCCGGTATCCCGCGAGCGAATTTCGCTACCTACGCATCACTGTCGCACCCGACGAACAAGTCGACTCGGAGCCGCCGGTCATCCAATCCGTCGCGGTTCAGCGGGTAGTCGTGACCCAGGGAGTCGAGCAGGCAATCCGCGCCGAATCGGTAACCAGGGAGACCATCGTGGAAGGCCAAGACTCGGTCTCGCGCTACACCATAGACCTGCCCGGGCGCATCCCCTTGCACGCCCTGCGGTTCAGCACGTCCGCCGGCCCCTTCGTGCGCACCTATCAGCTGCTGTCTTTGATGGGCGTCGACATCGCTCCTTACCCGATTGCGGCCGGTCGCCTCGGGCGCGGTGAGGGAGTCTCGTCCAACGTCGTTGGGGTGCGTTTTCCGGAAGTCTTCGCCAGTCATCTGCAACTGACTATCGCCGATGGCGACGATGCGCCTCTCGATATCCTGGAGCCGGTTGTTCTGACTGCTTCCCGGCAGCTCATTGCGGATCTTGACGCCCCTCAGCCTTGGCGGCTCTATTACGGAAATCCCGCCGCCGCGGCCCCGGACTACGACTTCAAGGCCGAGCTGGCGCTGGACGGCTCCGCGCCGCGTTTCGAACTCGGACCGCAACAGTTGAACCCGGCCCACGAGGCGCCGCCGGCGCCGCTGTATGAGCGGGCGCCCTGGCTAATTTACGTGTTGACCGCGGCGGCCAGTATTGGGCTGTTTGCTATCTTGCGTAGCCTGGTGTTCGACGTCGATGCCTAGGCCCTACATCTCTTCGTCGTACTCTTCGTCCTCTTCGCGGCGGTGCTCTCGGTAGCGGCGTATCGCTTCCTTGCTTACAGTGGTGGCCGACCACAGAAAGGCGCCCGCAATCGCGCCCGAGGCCGCCCCGAGTAAGGCGCCGAACAGCGCCCCGGCCGCCGCGCCAGCACCCACGGCCCGCGTTCCCTGACGAATTGTCTCCGGACGCGGCTTATAGTCTTCGAGGTATCTCATCGCGCCTCATCATCGCATATGGCCCTTGCGGAGGCGGTATGCTATCGAGAGCCATGCTCAATCGCCGCCATTTCCTCGCCGCCGCCGCTTCCGCCGCAGCTCTTTCTTCCTGCAATCGCTCCGACGGCCGCAAAGTCATCGGTGTCGTCCCCAAAGGCGCCAGTCACCTATTTTGGCTAACGATTCACGCTGGCATGCTGAAGGCCGCCAGTGAGGCCGACCTTGAGATCTTGTGGCAGGCGCCGCAGATTGAGGTCGACTCCAGCCGCCAAATCGCGATCGTCGAAAACCTGATTTCGCGTCGCGTGGACGGCCTCTTGTTGGCGCCGGTGGATCAGGAGGCGCTCGTGCTTCCTGTCGAGCGCGCTGCAGCTGCGGGCATCCCCGTCGCGATCTTTGATTCAGCGATCAATACCGACCAGATCATCAGCTTTGTCGCGACCGACAACTATGAAGCGGGCATGACAGCCGGTCGCAGAGCGGGCGAGGTTCTTGGCGGGCAGGGTAAGATCGGCATCATCGCCTTCATGCCCGGCTCGGCGTCGACGATGCAACGCGAAGATGGCTTCCAAGAAGCGTTGAAGGCGTTTCCCGGCATCGAGGTGGTTGGCCTGCTTTACAACATGTCCGACCGGGCACAAGCGATGGCCGACGCCGAGAATCTCATGACCGCGCATCCTGACCTCGCGGCCCTATTCGCCAGCAACGAATCCTCCACCGATGGGGCCGTGCGCGCCGTCAAACAGCGCGGCGCCGAGAATCCTATCAAGCTCTTCGGCTTCGACTCCTCGGAAGAAATCCTAGCTGAACTCCGGGCCGGCACGATCGATTCGACCGTCGTTCAAGACCCTTTCCGCATGGGCTATGAATGCATGAAGGCTATGTCCGATCACCTTGCCGGCGCCGAGCCGCAAGCTAAGGTCGATTCGGGTTCCTATTTGGTAACCCGCGAGAACATCGACGATCCCGCCATACAAGCCGTCGTCTCCCCCGCCATCGACGAATGGCTCAAGGGCGCATGAATCGACTGGAGCGGGCGTTCGCTGCGAGTGACGCGCTCAATGCGCAGGATCCCCGGTCCGACCCAGACGAACCGAACCTGACTTTCGAATCGGCCTACTCACAACGCATGACACGTTGGCTCGATCGCTTCGAGCCCGGGGCGTCCGAAGCTTTGCAGCTGGCTGCGCGCGCTCAACACATCGCTCGTTGGCGGCTTCCGCGCGAGGACTACCCAAAGAACCGCGACGGCTATAAACGCTGGCGCACGGACCTAGCGGAGTTGCACGCGCAAACCGCGGCCGAAATCATGCGCAGCTGCGGTTACGGCGACGAAACCATCACGAGCGTCGAGTCGCTGCTCAAGAAAAAGAACCTCAAGACCGACCCCGAGTGCCAAAC
>CAMPKL010000600.1 GCA_946887065.1 uncultured Bryobacterales bacterium | reverse complement strand
AATATCTCAGCGCGGCCGCAACGTTGTGGGATTTCTCGCACTCATGCCGGGCGTCAGCACGGCCAACGAGATCCAAGCGTCCCACGGCGGCGGCGGCATCGGCACCACCCTACCGAACGTCGGCGGCGTCAGCGGCAGAGCGCTGACGATCGGCTTGGACGGGCAGCAAGGCCAAGACAACGGCAGCACGCAGTCCTACACGACGACGGTGAGCTTAGACGCCATCTCCGAAGTTAAGGTGCTCCTCAATAACTACCAGGCCGAGTACGGCCGCAACGGCGGCGCCATGGTCAACGTCGTCACCAAGAGCGGCAGCCGTGAGTTCCACGGTACCGGCTACTGGTACAAGCGCCACGAGATGTTCAACGCCCAGAACTTCTTCAACAACCGGTCGGGCTTGGTCAAGCCGCGCTACCGCTTTATCAACGCCGGCTTTTCGCTCGGCGGACCGGTGACGATTCCGGGGCTGTTTAACGAGGACCGCCAGAAGCTGTTCTTCTTCGTCAACATGGAGACGAATCCTAGCTTGGAGCCGCAGACGCTTCTCCTACGCACGATGCCTACCGCGCTGGAGCGCAACGGAGACTTTTCGCAATCTCGCCAACAGAACGGCAATTTGTTTACCGTACTCGACCCGGCGGCCGGTCGCACGCCTTTCCCGAATAACATGATTCCGACCAACCGGATCAATCGTAACGGGCAGGCTTTGATCAGCTTGTTTACCTTGCCCAACGCGACGAGCGTCAACCGCGACTACAACTATCAGTTCCAAGACACTCGTGACGTCAGCCGGCGGCAAGAGACGTTCCGCATTGACTACAAGGCCACGGACAAGGATTCGATCTTCTTCCGCGGTTCCCACTTCAAGACGACCAGCGAGGGGTACACCAACCTGATGAGCTGGGACTTCGTGAGGGTCGAGCAGACCTTCTTGAACAAGCACGCCTCACTGGGTTACACGCGCGTGATAAGCCCGTCGATGGTCAACGAGTTGAACCTGGGCGTCCGCAGGCCCCAGGAGCGGCTGCCCTTGCCTGCCGATCCGCAACACGCGAAAAACGTCACGCGCGCCGGCAGCGGCTTCTTGGCCGGACAGCTGTATCCATCGAGCAACCCGGACGACATCATTCCCAGGGCGACGTTCAGCGGCGTGCCGAACTCCCCGGACTTCGGCAGTTTCTTCGCTAATCGTTTCCCCCAGTTTGAAGACGACATCAACTGGCTGATTTCGAACAACCTGAGCTATATCCGGGGCAACCACAGCTTCAAGTTCGGTTTCTACGGCGAGCGTGATCGCGTAACTACCGGCTTCGGGTTCACTGGGAACTGGATGGGCTTCTATAACTTCGGCACCAACACCAATAACCCGTTGGATACAGGCAATCCCTACAGCAACGCGATGCTCGGCAACTTCCAGTCCTATGTTGAGAACACCAATCCGACCAAACCGTCGGCTACCGCGGTCAATATCGATTGGTTCGTTCAGGACTCCTGGAAGGCGACCAACAAGTTGACGCTGGAGATCGGCCTGCGAGTCGCCTATTTCACGCCCTGGGAGCAGACCGACGGTCTGCAGTCCGCTTGGGCGATTGATCGCTACAACTCGGGCAACGCTCCCACGCTGTTCCAGCCTGGACTCGACGGCACACGCCGCGTAGCGGTTAACCCCCTGACCGGCGAGAAGCTGAATCTTTCCTTCATCGGCGCCTACGTGCCGGGTACCGGAGACGCCGCCAACGGCTACGTGACGACTCGTGACGGGAACTACCCCCCGGGTTTCTACAAGAAGTCTGGCGAGATGCTGCAACCCCGTTTCGGGTTCGCCTACGACCTCTTCGGCAACGGCAAGACCGCCATTCGCGGCGGCTTCGGTCTCATGAACCAGCTGGTGACCTACGAGCCGCGCAACGCGGGTCCGCCGATCTCCTTCGAGCCGACGGTTTACAACCAGAGTCTCGATACGTTCCTCAACTCCCAGGGCGTGTTGGCTCCGGGCAACGCGATCGGTCACGATCTCAACTTCAAGGCGCCGGACATCTACAACATGTCGTTAGGCGTCCAGAACAACATCGGCTTCGGCACCGTGCTTGACGTGCGCTACGTCGGCACCCTGGTCCGCAATCTGACCGTGCAGCGCAACATCAACCTGCTGCCCTTCGGCACCCGCTTCCTGCCCAGCAGCATCGACCCGACCACGAACCGGCCGCTGCCGGACAACTTCCTGAGGCCCTACCCCGGCTTCGGCAACATCGAGTACCGCGAAGGCGCCGGCAGTTCGAACTACCACGCGCTGCAGGCCAAGGTCGACCGCCGCTTGAACAACGGATTGCAGTTCGGACTCGCCTACACCTTCTCGAAGACCATGGACTACGCCAATTTCCGGGAACTCCTGCCGACCTACATGGACCACAGCAGGAACTACGGCAAGTCGACCTTCGATCAAACCCACGTGGCGGTAATCAACTACAGCTACGACGTGCCGAGTGTCAGCCAGAATGCTGTCGCCAACGCCATCCTGGGCGACTGGCAGGTCTCGGGCATCACGTCTTTTGCCAGCGGCGTTCCGCGGGACATCAGCTTCACGACGACCAACGGCGTCGACTTGACCGGCGGCGGAGACCCGCAGCGCGTTAACATCACGGGCGATCCGAGAATCGCTCACGGGGATCGCGGCATCAACGGCATGTTTGACACCTCGGTGTTCGCCATGCCTGGAGTTGGTGATCCGGGCAACGCGTCCAAGGACGTGTTCCGTGGCCCCGGCGTGATCAATCACGACTTGACGGTGTTCAAGAACATCCCGCTCGCCAGCGAGCAGCGTACGCTGCAACTGCGGTGGGAGGTCTACAATTTGTTGAATCACACCAACTTCCAGAACGTCGACAACACGGTCCGGTTCAACCCGGCCACCGGCGAACAAACCAACAGTCGTTTCGGGCAACCGACGACCGCACGCGATGCGCGAGTCATGCAAGTCTCGCTTCGCTTCCTCTTCTAGAGTACGCACCGGCCAGCGCCGGCCTATGCCGGCGCTGGCCTGCAGCTTACCCCCAAGCGCCAACGGGACCGGCGTCTATTTTGTTTACGCCGTTACTCCACCCTTCGGCCTGTTCGCCTAAAACGTGTATCGCAAGACGAAGGCCATCGAGCG
>CAMPKL010000599.1 GCA_946887065.1 uncultured Bryobacterales bacterium | reverse complement strand
CATGCCTCTCAACGTAGACTGCTAACCCGTCGAAGCCAGTACGCCCCCTCCTTGTAGCTCTATTGTATCTGATGCGTGGCAGGGCGCTCAGGTTGCTAAATGCCGGACCACCGTTTCGTCGTCCCGTCGCTAAGACCTAGCAGGTCAAGAATCCGGCCGGCGCCTTGCTCGACGATATCTTCGACCCGCTCGGGCCGGTTGTAGAAGTCGGGCATCGGCGGAGCGATGACCGCGCCGAGTTCGGCCAAGGCGACCATCGTACGCAGATGTCCCAGGTGCAGCGGCGACTCCCGCACCATCAGCACCAGGCGGCGGCGCTCCTTTAGCGTCACGTCAGCGGCGCGGACAAGTAGATTCGCCGCCAAACCATTAGCGATCGCCGACATCGTGTTGACGGAACACGGCGCAATGACCATGCCGTCGGTCAGGAAAGATCCACTGGCGATGGAGGCGCCGACTTCTTCGATGGGATGGTACTCGTAAGCCAATTCCTTCAGGTCTTTGAGCAGCAGTCCCGTTTCGTGATGCAACGTCTTCTCCGCCGGGCGAGAGACGACCAAATGAGTCTCCACGCCCACCGCACGGAGCCGTTCAAGAACACGAACGCCATACGCAGCGCCGCTCGCGCCGCTCATACCCACGACAATACGTCTAGTCGCCAAGGTCCTATTCTAGCGGGCTGCTGGGGACCAACCGGCGGATAACGGGATAGGACCGTTGCTTTGGAATGGTCGTTACTGCGGGAGATAATGCTTTCGAGAGCGTCCCTTGAAGATCTCCGCGACGATCATCACGCTGAACGAGGAAGAGAGTCTGCCTCGGGCGCTCTCTTCGATCGCATTCTGTGACGAGGTCATCGTCGTGGACAGCGGATCGACGGACCGGACACGCGAAATCGCCCAGGAGTCCGGAGCGCGGGTCCTCTCGCGGGACTGGTCAGGCTACGCGGATCAGAAGAACTTCGCGGCTGCGGCCGCGTCTCACGATTGGATTCTGGCGCTGGACGCCGACGAGGAAGTGGCGCCCGGTCTGCGGGCTTCCATCGAGGCGCTGCAAACCGCCGGTCCCGAACATGCGGGCTATCGTTTCGCGCGGCTTGCCCGTTACCTGGGCCGCTGGATTCACCACTCCGGCTGGTACCCAGACGCAAAAGTTCGGCTTTATGACCGCCGCCGGGGTCGCTGGTGCGGCGACTTCGTTCACGAATCGGTGAAGGTTGACGGCAGCGTGGGAGAGCTCGCCGGCGACTTGTTGCACTACACCTGCGACTCGTTCGATGATCACCGCCGGCGCGTCGATCGCTATACCGATCTGGCCGCTCGCGAATTGATTGAAAACCGCCGCCGCGTTGGACTTGGACAGTTGCTCGTTTCCCCGCCCTGGGCCTTCCTTCGTTCGTATGTTCTGCAACAAGGCTTTCGCGACGGGCCTGAAGGTTTGCTTATCGCCCGCATGGCGGCGGCCTATACGTATTCAAAATATGCCAAGGCCCGGGCGCTGCAGCCATGAGAGTGCTGCATCTCGATTCGGGCCCGACCCTGCAAGGCGGACAGATCCAGGTGATCCGGCTGGTCGAAGGGTTGGAGCGCTTGCGGGTGAATCAAGTCGTGCTGGCACGGGGCGAGTTGCAACGCAAGGTCGGCGCCGGACCCTTCAATCTTGCGACAGTCTTTGCGCAGGCCGGAAAGGCTGACGTGATTCACGCTCACGACGCGCAGAGTCATACCTGGGCTGTTCTGCTCGGACGAGGACGTCCGCTGGTGGTTTCCCGTCGCGTGGCCTTTCCGGTGAAGGGAGGCATTCTCTCTCGCTTAAAATACGCTCAAGCGGACCGTTATCTGGCGGTCTCTGAGGCCGTGAAGAAAAAGCTGCAAGAGTCCGGCGTGCCCGAGCATCGCATCACGGTAGTCAGCGATGGGATCGACCCGCCCACGGAAGAGCCCGTCTGGACCCCGCCGGAGGCGACGCCGCGTGTGGCTATCTTGGATTCGGCGGACCCCCTCAAGCGGACGGCGGCCGCGGTGGAAGCCTGCCGCCTGGCCGGTTTGGAGCCTGTGGTCGACCACAACCTAGAGCGCGCTCTCGACCTTGCCGACTTCTTTCTCTACGTGCCTCAAATCGAGGGCTTTGGGTCGGCGATCCTGGCTGCGGCCATACGAAAAACGCCCGTCGTCGCCGCCGCGGTCGGAGGCATTCCCGAGGTCATCGTCGATGCGGAGACCGGACTGTTGACGGATGGTTCGGTGGAGCAGGCGGCGCATGCCTTGCGACGGCTGGCGGACGATCCGGACTTGGCGCGCGGCATCGCCGACCGCGCCTACAACCTCGTATCGTCCTGCTTCTCCAGTGATATCATGGTGGACCGCACCGCGGAGGTCTATCGCTCTCTACTGGCTTCCTGAGCTCTGTCGTGACGCTTCTAGCATTCCTCTTCGGGCTTCTGATCGGAAGCTTCCTCAATGTCTGCATACATCGCTGGCCGATTGATAAATCGGTGGTCCGGCCTCGCTCGCACTGCCCCAAGTGCGAGCGGCAGTTAGCCTGGTACGACAATATCCCGCTCATCAGCTATGGCCTTCTTAGCGGGCGTTGCCGCTACTGCGGCGAGACGATCTCGTGGCGTTACCCAGCGGTGGAGGTCTTGAACGGATTCCTCTACTTTGCGGCGGTCTCGCAATATGGGCTTGAACCGATCAGCTTCAAGTGCATGCTCTTCGGCTCGATGATGCTGGCATTGATCTTCACCGATCTAGAGCAGTTTTTGCTGCCGGACGAATTGACCCTCGGCGGCCTGGCGATCGGCTTAGCGTTAAGCCCTTTCCTGCACATTCCGCCGGGGGCGACCCAGCTGATTTGGCTGATTGCCGGTACGCAGCCCGAACCCTGGCTCGCTTCAGTAACGGAATCCGTCTGCGGAGCGATATTTTTCGGCGCCATGCTGTGGGCCACCAGGGAGATATACTACCGGTTTCGCGGAGTGGACGGACTGGGCTTCGGCGACGTGAAGCTGGCGGCCATGATGGGCGCGTTTTGGGGAGTGACCTATACGCTTATCATCCTCGTCGTCGGTTCCCTCGTCGGCGCAGTCTTCGGCACCGCCCTCGTGCTTTTAGGAGGCAAGAAGTGGAGCCATGAGATGCCCTACGGAAGCTACCTC
>CAMPKL010000598.1 GCA_946887065.1 uncultured Bryobacterales bacterium | reverse complement strand
GGATCAGCCCGCGAGATCCTTCTCGGTTGAACCTCCAACCACTTGGTCGGCCGCACCCGCATCGGTGGAGCAGGCGACGGTGGACGTCGACTGGTGGGCGTATTTCGGCGATGCCGGTCTGGATGGCGCGATACGGGAAAGCCTGACGCACAACAAAGATTTGACGGCCGCAGCAGCGCGAATCGATTTGGCGCAAGCGCAGGCACGGGTTGCGGGCGCTCCCCTGCTGCCGGAATTGTCGACGTCGCTCAGCCGCAACCGGCAGCGCATCAACTTCATCGGCCTGCCCATCCCCGGCCGCGAAGGCGATGTCCTCTCGAGCATCAACACGAATGTCGGCCTGTCGTTGAACCTCAATTGGGAGGCCGATGTCTGGGGCAAGCTGAAGGCCGGCCAGCTTGCGGCGCTGGCTGACGTCGAAGCGGTGCAGACGGATTTGCACGGGGCGCGGCTTTCGCTGACGGGTCAAACGGCAAAGGCCTGGTTCGCTGCGATTGAAGCGAAGCGTCAACTGCAGTTGGCGCAGGCCAGTTTGGAGAGTTTTCAAGTCTCGGCGGAGCGAGTCCGGGCGCGGTTCGAATCTGGCGTCCGGCCTGCGTTGGACTTGCGCCTCGCGCTTACCGCGGTCGACCGGGCGAAAAGCGCTGTGCAACAACGCCGGCAGATACTCGACGCTTCGGTTCGTCAGTTGGAAATTTTGATGGGCAAGTATCCAGCCGCCGAGTACGAACTGGCGGAGGATCTGCCGGATGCGCCGCGCGGAGTGCCGGCCGGTTTGCCGGCGGAGCTCGTGAGCCGGCGGCCGGATTTGATTTCGCAGGAGCGACGATTGTTAGCGGCGGATGCTCGCATCGCGCAATCCAAGGCGGCGTTGCGGCCTAGCTTCAGCTTGACCGGCGCGAGCGGCACGGCGACGAATCAACTGCAGGACCTGCTGAGCGGCGAGGTGTTCGTGTGGAGTTTGATTGGCGGGCTGACACAGCCGATCTTCAACAACGGCCGGCTCAAAGCGGAGGTCCGGCAAAGCGAGGCCCGTGCACGCGAAGCGGCGGCCCTTTATGAAAATGCGGCATTGAACGCTTATCGCGAAGTAGAAGTCGCCTTGGCGGCGGATCGCTTCTTGAGCGAGCAGGAGACTGCGCTCGATACGGCAACGCGCCAAGCGATCCAGGCCCAAGAGTTGGCGGAGGAGCGCTATCGCTCAGGGCTGGCGGACATCATCACCGTGCTCGATGCGCAGCGCACGGCGATCGACTCGGAAAGTCAGTGGCTGGCCGTTCGCCGCGCCCGGCTGGACAATCGCGTCGACCTGCACCTGGCTCTGGGCGGAAGTTTCGCAATGGACTCGGCCTCGATGGCGGTTCCGCAACCTACTGAAGTGAGGGAGACCTTATGACTCGCCGTATTTTGCAGATCTTGCTGCCTTTGGCCGTTCTGATCGCTGGGGCCTTGGGCGCGAAGTCGCTCATCGATCGGTACGAGGCGCCCGTCGCGGCGGCGCCCATTGTGGAGCCGCCCTTCGTCCGCGCGATTACGGCGGAAGCGGAGAATATCCGGTTGTCGGTGACGGCGGAAGGTACGGTGCGGCCCCGGGTTGAGTCGGAATTGGTGCCGGAGGTCGCTGGGCGGGTGATCTGGGTTTCGCCTTCGTTGGCTATCGGCGGTTTCTTCGAAGAGGGCGATGAAATGCTGAAGATCGACCCGCGCGAATATGAACTTGCGGTGACACGCTCGCGGGCCGCGGTGGCGCAGGCCGACCTGCAAGTCGCCACCGAGGAACAGGAGGCGGCAGTCGCACGCAAGGAATGGGAAGATTTGGGAGAAGGCGAGCCGACGGCGCTTGTCCTCAGAAAGCCCCAATTGGCGGAGGCGAACGCGGCGCTGGCTTCCGCTCAGGCGGCACTGGAGCAAGCGCAGTTCGACTTGGAGCGCACGGTCGTTAAAGCCCCATTTGCCGGCCGCGTGCGGAGCAAGCAGGTGGATATCGGGCAGTATGTTCAACGCGGGCAAAGCGTGGCTGCGCTTTATTCGACGGATGTAGCCGAGATCAAGCTGCCGATCCCCGATAGGGAACTTGAGTTCCTCAACCTGCCGCTGGCGTATCGTGATGCCGAAGCGCGCGCCGCCGGACCGAGTGTGGCGATCTCGGCGGACTTTGCCGGCAACACCTACAAGTGGCAGGGCCGCATCGTGCGGACGGAAGGGGAGATTGATCCTGAAACCCGCATGGTGCAAGCGTTGGCGCAAGTCGAGAACCCCTACGCCCAAGCGACCAACTCCAGCAGGCCGCCGCTGGCCGTGGGCATGTTCGTCCAGGCTGAGATTGCCGGGCGAAGCATACGCGCAATTCCCCTGCCCCGGACGGCTTTGCGCGGCGAAAACGTTGCCTGGGTCATCAACAATCGAGACGAGATCGAATTTCGCGAACTCGATATTTTGAGGCTGGAACACGACCGGGTGCTGGTCCGCGGCGGTATCGAGCCGGGCGACCGCGTCTGCGTCTCGGCGCTCGAAGCGGCCGTGCAAGGGATGAAAGTAAGAGTGCTTGAGGCGACAGGCGAAACCGCGTCCGACTAGTTGCTCTGAAGTCGTAAGGAACAGGCCAGACTCATGAACTCATTGATCTCTTGGTTCGCACGAAACGGCGTCGTCGCTAATCTGCTGATGATCGTTTTGATCGGCGCGGGCATACTGGGCCTCGTCACCGTGAAGAAAGAAGTGTTCCCCGAGATCTCGGTGGACATGATTTCGGTGTCCGTTGACTATCGCGGCGCCGCGCCTCAGGAAGTCGAATCGGGCGTTCTGTTGCGCGTCGAAGAAGCCGTACAGGGCATCGACGGAGTGGACCGGGTGATCTCGACCGCCAATGAAGGCGTTGGCTCGGTCACGATTGAAGTCGAAACGGGCTACGACATTCGCGAAGTTCTCGACGATGTGAAGTCCGCGGTCGACGCGATCGATACCTTCCCCGAAGAGACGGAACAGCCGGTCATCAAAGAGATTACGAACCGCATGCAGGTGATCAACCTGTCGGTTTCCGGCGATACGGATGAACTCACGCTGAAAAAGCTTGGCGAACGAGTGCGGGACGATCTGCTGGCTCTGCCGTAAATCACACAGGCAGACCTAAAGAGCGCACGGCCTTACGATATCGCCATC
>CAMPKL010000597.1 GCA_946887065.1 uncultured Bryobacterales bacterium | reverse complement strand
TACGGACCGAGCGCTGGTTGAGCAGTGCCTGAACGGGAGCGACGGCGCCTGGGAAAACCTCGTCCGCAGCCACAGCCGCCTGGTATATGGGGCCTGTTACCGCTTTACGGGACGGTCGGACGACGCCAACGACATGACCCAGGAGGTCTTCCTGAGGGTTTTTCGCAGCCTACACACCTATCAGCCGAGCGCGGGAGCGTTCCGCACCTGGCTGGTCCGGCTAACGCGGAACCTGCTCATTGACCACTACCGCAAGAACAAGAAGGACCAGGCCCTCTCGCCCCTGGACGACTCAGCGTATAAGCTTGAGCAGACTCACGGAGTCGAGGCGCGGGCCGACGGACTGGCCGCGAGCCGTGAGGCTAGTGACTTGATTCAAAAGGGCTTACAGTTTTTGTCGCCGGAGCTTCGCGAGGCGGTGATTTTGCGTGATATCCAAGGGCTGGAGTACCGCGAGATCGCCGAGGCGTTGGGCGTGCCGGACGGCACGGTCAAGTCGCGCATTAATCGCGGCCGTACTGAATTGGCGCAGCGCCTACGGGCGTTGGGGGTGCAGGCGTGAGGTGCCGCGATTTTGAGTTGCTGCTCTGCGACTACGTCGATGAACAAATCGATGCGCAGAGCCGCCGCGAGATGGACGCTCACCGTGTCGATTGCCCGTCGTGCGAGCAGGCCTTGGCGGATGCCGAGTTTGGCCTTTCGCTGTTGCGGCAGGCGAGCCCGGTGGAACCGCCGGCCGAGTTGATTGGCGAGATCATCCACAGCACGGTCGGAGTGGGCTCGGGGCGCTTGGCCCCGGCGGGCGGCGGCGACAGTCTGCCGGGCTGGCTACAGCCTTTTGTGCAGCCCTTCTTGCAACCACGATTTGTGATGGGTATGGCCATGACGGCGATGTCCTTCTCGCTGCTGACGTTCTATGGAGACCGGGCGGTCCAGATGTATCAGGACGACCGCGGAGAGGGGATTGCAGCGGTGCGCGCCCTGGGCGGGCCGGCGGCTGATTTCTGGCATCAGAGCGTGGCGGTTTACGATTCGGCAGTGGATTTTTACCAACTGCAGATGAACGCCTACCGGGGCTCGGGCGAAGGCGACGGCGAAACCCAATGATCCAGTGCCCTACATGCGCGGACTCGACCGTCACGGCGTTTTGCCGTGAGTGCGGCAAGGGAGTCTGCGAGGGCTGCATGGCGTCACGCGACGGCGTCTCCTACTGTTCGGAATGCGCACCCGCCATTCAGCCGTCTCCACAAGCGGATTCGCCGGTTGACGAGATCCTGCGAGGTGCGCATCGGATAACCACCGATACGGCAAGGGTGGCGGGCGCGGTGAACCAGCGTACGAAACAGGCGCTCAGTGCCGCGGCAGACGGTCCGCATCCGTTTTTGGCGGGCCTGTTGGGCTTTGTGCCTGGTCTGGGAGCTGTTTACAACGGCCAATACGTCAAAGGCATCGTTCACGCCGCGATCTTCGGGATGCTGATCGCGATCTCGACGTCGGCGGACCACGACGCCATACCGGCGCTGATGGTGCCGATGGTCGTCTTTTTCGTGCTGTATATGCCGATTGAAGCGGTGCGAACCGCTCAGGCGATACGGCGCGGCGAAGAAGTCAAAGAAATGTCGGGCATCGTGGGCGCGCTGTTCGACGCCAGCAATGACTCGCCCGTCCCCGGCATCCTGTTCATCGCCCTGGGAGTATTCTTCCTGCTGTTTACGCTGGGCGTGCTGCGCGCCGAGGTCGTGTTAAGGGCCTGGCCGTTGATCATCGTTGGCCTTGGCGTGTGGCGACTGTACGCATCGGTCCGTAGACGGGAGGAAGCATCGCGTCCTGAACCGCGTACGGCTTCCTACGACCTGCCGGAGTAGACGATGCGACGCGCGCTCGGCGAATGGACCTTTGCCGCCCTCATTACGACACTGGGCTTGGTTTTCGCCTGCGACTATCAACTCGGCTGGCCTGCGTCGCGTACCTGGCCCGCGTTCCTGATTGTTTGGGGCTGCCTGAAGGCGGCGGCAGGATTGGTTGGGGAGCGGTCCGAGGCGGATTACTCGGAAGTTCCGCTGCCGCGGCGGCCATCTGTGTTTGGTCCGGCGTTGCTGATCCTGTTGGGCATCGCACTGCTGCTAAACAACTACTTCGAGCGGTTCCCTCTATCCACCCTGATTGCAGACGGCTGGCCCTGGATTCTGGTCGTCTGGGGCGGTTCTTGGATGGTTGAGGACGCGATAGCCCGTTCCGTCTATGCCCGCCAGCCGAGACCGCTGGGCGGCGGAGCGCTGGTCTTGGCGTTGCTGGTTTGCCTGATTGGTATTGGCATCCACGGCGCTTTCGGCGCTTATGGGGTCTTCGACTTCTAGCCGGAAGGGCGTACTGGAACAGACAGCCGGTGGGTCAACCCCGCCCTAAATTGCTGTAAACAGACCGATTGTCCACCCGATGTAGACAACGCGGACGCATCGAAATGTCGTAACCTGGATCTCGCCCCTTGCGCCTTTTCTTGTAGGATAGGCGGGCTTGTCGTAAGCGACGGGCGCCGACCTGCCGCTCGCGAGGTTCCGGGGCCAGGTCATCATCTCCGACGGACGATGATCGAAACTCCTTGAATGCTGGTCGAATTAGAGACCATAGAGCGAGCGCAGGCGGGCGAACCTGACGCTTTCAATGAGATCGTCCGGGCATACCGCAAGCGGATACTCGGGACCATCTACCGTCTGATCGGGAGAAGTGAAGACGTCGAGGATGTCAGTCAGGAGGTGTTCGTCCGGCTCTACTATTCGTTGGATCAGTTGAGGTCCGTCGAGGTTTTTGAGCCTTGGCTTTATCGACTCACCACGAACGCCGCCTACGACTATTTGCGCAAGAGGAAGCGAGGCAACAATATCCGCATGGCGGACCTGAGCGAAGAACAGGTCATCGCGGCGGATGCAGCCGAGAGCGGCAGGCGCGATGATGAGATCAGAGAACAGACGGAGATTCGAGAGTTCCTGGACGTATTGCTGGACGAAGTATCGGAAGAAGATCGCATCTTGTTGACGCTCAAGGAAGTACAGGGTTTGTCCCTCAAGGAACTCTCCCGTATCTACGAAGTCAACGAGAACGCGCTGAAGGTTAGGTTGTTTAGAGCACGTAAGCGAGCGCTGAAAGCTTACGAGGCGTTGAAAAAGCG
>CAMPKL010000596.1 GCA_946887065.1 uncultured Bryobacterales bacterium | reverse complement strand
CAGGAGACGTTCTTGTTCGACGGGACGATCCGGGAGAACGTCGCGTTTGCGCGTCCCGACGCCGGCGAGGACAAGGTTCTTGAGGCCTGCCGCATCGCCCGGGTCGACGAGTTCGCTGAGAAGTTTCCCGAAGGCTACGAAACGGTTGTGGGCGAACGAGGCGTGAAGCTATCCGGCGGACAGCGGCAGCGAGTGGCGATCGCTCGTGCGGTATTGGCTGATCCGAGAATCTTGATCTTGGATGAGGCGACGTCGAGTTTGGACTCCGAGTCCGAGGCGTTGATTCAAGAAGGATTGTCCTATTTGATGAAGGGCCGGACGACGTTCGTGATCGCCCATCGCCTCTCGACGATTCGCAGGGCCGACCAGATTTTGGTGGTCGAGGAGGGGCTGATCGTCGAGCGCGGCACCCATCAGGAACTCTACGCTGCGCAAGGCCGGTATCGGGAACTTTACGACCGGCAGCACGGTTTGGAAACCAACCTATTCTTGGCTCCCGGGGAGGGCGACAAGGTGGAAAACTTGTTCGCTGAGTCGGACGAGGAAGCGGCTCTCGGTAAGGGCTGACGACGGACGCTATCTCTCTTTGGCTGGAGTCGGACCAACGGGTTCCATGATTGTAGAATCATCGACTAAGGAGAAGACATATGGCCCACGATCCCAAGGGCGTAAAATTTGTCCTCACCGCTCCGGATACGGAGTCAACGGAACAAGCGTTTAGTCCGTGGAAGCAAATGATCTACGCTTCCGCTCCGGCGCGCTACCTGCCGCGGTTCCTTTATAAGAAAAATCTCGCGAAAGAGTGGAACGCGGACGGCAGCGCTCGAGTGATGCCTTATGGCGTCCGGGTAACCGAGGAGATTTTACGCAGAGAGTACGGAGACGACAATGTCGTCGCCTGTTATCCGGACGATCTGGGCCGGTTCGTCGGACCGAATACCGTGGCGGTGGGTGTGGGCGCGCACAATCCCATTGGTACCGCTTTCTCCACAGGGGTCTACTCCAATATTTTCGGGTCGACGGCGCGTCCGGTGAATGCCGCCGAGAGCGAGCGGGTCTATTTGCATCCGGCGATACGACGGTATCGACCCAAGGTCATCGTTGGCGGCGCCGGATCTTGGCAGATTGACAAGACCGGCAGCCAAGACCGGCTGGGGGTCGACTGCATCATCATCGGCCGGGCGGAGGGCGTAACGCTCGACCTGTTCAAGAAGGCTGAAGCCAAAGAGGAACTGCCGAGGGTCGTGCATGCCGCGGAGCCCGGCTTCAATCAACTCATCACTCCTCAAAAGCGGTCGACTTATGGAATTGTCGAAATGAACCGCGGCTGCGGGAGGCAGTGTTCGTTCTGCTCGCCGACTTTGGAAACGCGCATTTCTATCCCGCCGGAAGAAGCGTTGGAAGCGGTGCGAGCCAACACGCGGCAAGGGGGCCGGATTATCTTTCCGGTGACGGAGGATGTATTCATTTACGGCGCCTCGGCCCCGTTCTATATCCCGAACCCGCACGCGATTATGAACTTCTACGAGTCGATCGCTCGCGAGCCGGGGGTCGACTTCTTGCCTTTGTCGCACGCGACGATCGCGCCGGCGGTGGTCAATCCGCAGCTGATAAAGGAAATGTCGCGGGTTCTATTGCCTAAGTCGGCGCTGCAGAATCGCAATTCGTCCCATCCGGACAAGAGGTTCATGGCGCCGCTGGTCGGCATTGAGACAGGTTCGGCGCGGTTGGGCGCGTTGACCATGTCGGGCAAGTCGTTGCCGTTTGACATACAGGACTGGCAAGAACTCGTCGTCGAAGGCACCAACATCCTCAACGACAACAATTGGTTCCCCGTCTACACGTTCATCGTTGGGCTGCCGAACGAGACGGAGGACGACATTCGACAGTCGCTGGACCTATTGCACCGCATGAAGCATAATCACGTGCTTTATGTGCCGTCGATTTTCACGCCGCTCGATGACACTCGCGCGCAGAGCGGCAAGGCGCTGAAGGCGAAGGAACTCACCCAGTTGCAGTGGGAGTTCATCATGACGGCTTGGAAGCAGAGCCGTGACTTCGGCGAAATGCGTGACCGCTCCAGAGCTTACTTCCGCATCGGCACGAAACTGTTCTATCAGCTGCGCGGAAAGTACATCCACGGCGAGGCGTTCAAGTGGCCGGCGATGCGTTTCGCGGGCATGCCGGAAGAGACGCTTTCCAAGCATCTTCATTTGAATTGGGATAAAGAGCCGGATCCGGCGACGAAAGCGCCGCGACTGATCGCCAAGCACAGGGGCCAGACGCTGGAGGAGTTGAGGACGATCAACGATCACCAGCCGTTTAACATCTACGGCACGAGCCGCGATAAGAAGGCGGACGCTGTCGCGGACAAGTCGACGAGTCCGTTCAAGATATTGTCCAGCTACGACGGCGGCTTAAAGACCGAGGCGGCCGTCGCCGGCGGTTAGGGCCCTTGGGGGCCCGCCCCCGGCGTGGCTGACGATTCTCGTTGACATCCGGGCCCGGATCGAAATAAGTTAAGTTGTCGCCCGCGGATCGGCTCGCTCCGATTCGCTCCTCCCTCCGCTCCACGAATTGAGCATCGCGTTCCCGTTCTAACGGCCCTGTGCGGCGGTCTGGCCGCACTGCATCCGCAGACCGAAGGAGTTGATTGCTCATGTCGATTGTCCAAGAATCCACCACATCTTTTACCCGCAAGGGTTTCAGCCGCAGACAGATAGGCCGTATGGCGGCGCTGTTTGCCGCCGGCAAGGATGTGCAGCTCGGCATGGAGGACGGACTTTATGAATCGGACTCGCCGCTCGACAAGGAACTGATCGCGCTGCAGTACGACAAGTATTTTCTGACGCAGTCGTACACCGACGCCTTTATGACCTTTTACAACAAGGTCGCCGACATCCTGCTCGCCCAGTCTCCGCAGAGCAAGTCGCGGATCGGCTTTCTGGCCTATGCGAATATCACGATTCCGCCGGTGCGGGTCATCTCGGCCCGTAAACCGCTGGTCGCCTACCTCGCTCCAATCGACATCGATCCCATCCACGGCGTCGAGGATCACCGCTCCGGTCCGCGGCAGGAACTGAAAGGGATGGTCGACAAATGGGCGCAGGTGATGCAGGGACGCGTGGTGATTTACGATTACGATCAGGGGATGCTTGTCTGGCGAG
>CAMPKL010000595.1 GCA_946887065.1 uncultured Bryobacterales bacterium | reverse complement strand
GCCCTTGTCGTCGACATGACGAATCCCACTTTGGCTAGCAGCTCTGGAGCCGCGCTCAAGCAGGACACCTTGCATCTGGAACGCACGAAAGTGCTGCTGGAAGGATCGAGCTACGAACAGATTCAGGTAACGAATTTTGGCGACGTTCCCGCGCGATTCGACCTCGTCGTTGATTTCGCGGCTGATTTCGCGGACATCTTTGAAGTTCGCGGCCAGAAGCGCGAACGGCGAGGCCGGTTCCTGGAACCTGCCTGTAGCGGGGATGCCGCCGTTTTGGGCTACATAGGCCTCGACGATATAAGACGCGACACGAGATTGCGATTCTCGCCGCCGCCGGCCGCACTCACGGGCGCCCGCGCCACGTTCCGGTTAGAAATCGCGCCCAAAGAATCCGAAGTGCTCGAGATTGTGGTGCAGTGCAGTCAAGATCGCGAGGAGCCCCCGATCTTCACGACGACGGAAGCGTTGAGCCTGACGACACGGCGTGCGGATGAGGCGCGCGGACAAGAGTGCCGTATCGAGACGACCAACGAGCAATTCAATAATTGGCTGGAGCGATCTCGTGCGGACCTGTGGATGCTGACGACTCCTACCGATCACGGCCTATTTCCGTATGCGGGAACTCCGTGGTTCTCGACGCCGTTTGGAAGAGACGCAATCATCACGGCTTTGCAGACGCTAGTGTTTAATCCGAGTCTGTCGCGAGGCGTCCTTTCGTATTTGGCCGCCTATCAAGCCGAAGAAGAAGATCCCGAACGGGACGCCGAACCCGGCAAGATTCTGCACGAGAGCCGCACGGGCGAGATGGCTCGGCTGGGCGAAGTCCCGTTCCGTCAGTATTACGGTTCGGTCGATTCCACGCCGCTTTTCGTGATGTTGGCAGGCGCATACTTCAAGACGACCGGCGACAAGGAGTTCCTCCGCCAAATCTGGCCAAACATCCAAAGAGCGTTGCGATGGATGGAGACCTATGGGGATCCCGACAACGACGGCTTTATTGAGTACGAGCGGAGAACTTCTCGTGGAATTCGCAACCAATCATGGAAGGATTCGAATGATTCGATGTTCCATGCCGACGGCTCCCTGGCCGAAGGCGCGATCGCCGCGGCGGAAGTGCAATCTTATGCATATTCGGCCTGGCGGCAAGGAGCCTTGCTGGAGAGGCGATTCGGAAATAAAGACGATGCCCAAAGATGGGATGCCCGCGCCGAGAGGCTCGCGGATCAGTTTCACCAGGCGTTCTGGTGCGATTCCGTGGGGACCTATGGCATCGCATTAGACGGCGGGAAGCGGCCTTGCTGTGTGCGCAGTTCCAATGCTGGGCAGTGTTTGTTCACGGGGATGATTACCGAGGCCAGGGCAAAGCGCGTCGCCAAGTCGCTGATGGAAGCGGATATGTTTAGCGGCTGGGGCGTCCGTACGATAGGTGAAAGGGAAAGGCGCTACAACCCGATGTCCTATCACAATGGGACGGTTTGGCCCCACGACAACTCCTTGATTGCCGCGGGCCTTGCTCGGTATGGCCTGAAATCCGCCGCTATTGCCGTCATGACCGGCCTTTTCCGCGCGAGCAGCAATTTCGATTTGTATAGACTACCGGAATTGTTCTGCGGCTTTTCGGCAAACGACGGAGACGGACCGACGGTTTATCCGGTCGCCTGCGTGCCGCAAGCCTGGGCCGCCGGTTCGGTCTTTCTACTCCTGCGCGCTTGTCTCGGTATTCAGATCGACGCCGCCAAGGCGCAAGTCCATCTTCATCGGCCGATGCTGCCCGAGTACCTACAGGAAGTTATCCTCAAGCGCTTGCGTGTAGGCGCGCACCAACTTGATATCCGGCTGCAGCGTTACCCGGACACCGTCGGCGTGGACGTAACGCGTCGCGAGGGGCCGGTTACCGTCCACATGATTACTTAATCGCTCTTTGAGCAGCGGCCGCTTTCCGTGCCGACTCCGGCTCAGTTTCGCGCCGCGCAATTCTAACTTCTTGGGCCCCTCTTGATCCGCGACATTCCGCCTTGTACTTCTCTTACCCGGTAACGGTTTTGTTTCTTTCGTGTTCTACGAGATGTCTAGAAAAAGACGAGGGGAAACTATGGATAGTACGACGTTCAACTCGGTAATTGTCGACGGGGAGATGTTTCGCCGCCTAAGACGGGCTCTTACTCATGTCACAAAACCATCGCTTGCCACGCCTGCGATTCTTATCTTAGGAACGGCTCTTAATTTCGCGCCCGCATTCTCGCAGCAAAGGCCGTCCCCGGTACCACAGAATCAACGCCAACAGGGACAACCAACGACGCAGGAAAGAAATCAACAACAAAACGATGACACGGAGCGCGAACGCGGAGACGCGGTTGTGGTGAGAGGATCAGTCATCTCGTCAACGGGCACGACCATGATCGTCCGTACCGAGGACGGCGAACACGTTGTTGTCGTTCATGATCGCGATACGGGGGGCAGAAGGGACGCCCCGATCGGATCGCAAGTTCGAGTCGTCTCTCGACGCGACGCTGAGGGGATTCTAGTAGCCAGCAATGTGATCGTGGATACGGAAGGCACAGGGACGGCCGTCGCGTCGGAAGAACCTGTCCCGGACGACATCCGTCGCCTGGAGAGCCAGATTTCGCGGCAGGCGCGGCGTTTTCGTCTCGGCGTCCGAGTAGGCGTCGGTCTCGACCCAGAATCGCTGGCCCTTGGCGCGCATACCAAATTAGGACCGTTCTTTCATCGCGACGTATTTTTCCGCCCGAACATTGAAGTCGGTTTGGGCGAAGTGACGACATACGGCGCGCTGAATCTTGAGGCGGTTTATCGTTTGCCCGTTACCGAACGCCAGAGCCGTTATTCCGTCTACGTCGGCGCCGGACCTGGTTTGAACTTCCTCGACCGGAACTTCGAAGAGGATGCCGATTCGATTGGCGATCGGGACATCGATTTCAGCGATTTCGACTTCGACGCGAGTCTGAACTTCCTAGCGGGCGTCGAATTCCGGGGCGGCATGTTCCTGGAACTTAAGTCCACTGCGTACTCCAATCCACAAACGAAGATCGTGGTCGGATACAGCTTCTGATTCGTCAGCCCTGGCCCCGCTCCTGATTCATCGGGAGCGGGTACCCGCGCTGCGCTAGGATATGGGCATGCGACTGCTCTTCGTTTCCGCCACCATCCTG
>CAMPKL010000594.1 GCA_946887065.1 uncultured Bryobacterales bacterium | reverse complement strand
ACGAGCCGGCACGTTGCTCATCCAGCCGCCAATTGAGAAACAACTGGCGAAGAGCAATCCTTGCATTGTCTCCGTACCCGATCTTTGGAGCCTTAGAAATCGCTACAGTCATCGCCCTCAGTAAGCCTCCGAGAAGCCGTCACGTCCCAAAAAGCACACGCCCTAATATTAACTCCTAATAGCCGATAGATCGTGGCGCGCGACGCATTACAGACGACAAAATGCCTATCGACTTCCTGCTCGGCCACCCCAGCCGAACCGCTGCGATAGCACGTCCGCAAGCCAATCCGTAAAGGCTAAACGCGCTTCCTGATTCAGGTGCATAAGATCGGCTGCGGCATATTGTTCCGCCGTATGGCGCGGCAGCAAATCGTTCAGGACGATGCTGTCGGGGTAACGCCGTGCGATCTGCTCCACGTAGGCGGCAAAGTCCTGCCGAACCGCTTTGTCAATCTGTTCTTCCAAAACCGGATTGACTTGCCCAATGAGAACGATCGGCATGCTCCCTCGTGCTATTTCATTGTCAAGAAAATGCTGGAACTCTCGTTTCTGCAGATCGCTGCTCGCGTCCACGCGATAAGCGCGTGCCAGAACGGCCGCACGATCCTCCAGGGTGGGGGAAGCGCCCGCGGACGGCCCGCTGGGAAAATCACGATTGCCTGCTTGAAAGCCAAACAGAAAAAACTCCACTGCTTGGCGAACGTGAAACAACGGCAAGACCATGCCGACGACCGCAAAATGGAAGCGATCTCGCGCTCCCAACTCGAGCGTGCCTGATCTCCACACGTGCGAAAGTCGCGCCGGCGTCAGAAACGGCAGATAACGTGAACCCGAGACACCTTGATAGAAGTTCGACTCGTTGATGTAGACGATCACGACTTTCGGCGCAACGTCTTGGTACATGTCGCTTTCAATCAAGAACTCTGATGCGTCGGTTCCGGCGTAAGCGAGAACGGCAAAACGCACGTCAGGTCCGAATATCTCGTTCAAACGGCCGCCGTGGATCTGCGATCCGGCTTGGCTCGACCCCAGGATCACAACTTTGGTAGGCGCGTCCGACTGCAACGCGAGGATCCGTTCGAAGTGATAGGCGGACTGCATGAGGTTAGGCCCGCCAAAGTAAAGCGTCGCCCAAAAGAGCATCGTCTTTGATCCGATCAACACCCAAACGCTGAACGCGCCGTAAACCAAGAGTGCTGCGGTCGTCCAACGAGCTACCCCCGCCAGTCGAGTAAAGAGCCGCCGGCACAAGACCACGGAACCCACGGCCAGCAAAGCAGCGCTTGCGAACAACAGAGCGCCTTCTCGAAGCAGTTCGGCGACGAAGGTCGCCGGCTCGTCGATACGACCCCGCCCCAAACGGACAATGAGGTCGCCCAACGCCGCAGCAATCGGACTCGCCATCCAGTCGGAAACCAAGTAAAGAATGGCGCTCAAAACGCAGACTGCGACGACCGCCGGTAAGAAGTAGCGAGATGCCGCCTTAGAACTGGAAGTAGATGAAGTCAGCGCCATCAAAGACTCCCAAGGTGGTGATCATCACCAGCGCCGCGGCCGCTGTAACCGATTGCCACGACGGATGCCAAGAATTGAATCGTTCCAGAGCCTCGTGTTTCCATTGCAGCAGAATTGTCAGTCCTCCGATGATGACGAGTACACGCAACATAGGCGCCGCAGCGGCGAGGTGGGCGGGAGCGACCAGACTCCGCAAACTGTTCCAGAGAAAGCTAGCCTGGTTGATGCCTTCGGGGAGCGTGCCTGTCCGGAAGATCAACCATCCTAGACAGGTGAGGTGGAAGTAGCCCAAAACCGCCAGCCTCCGCGCCCAGCCGGACAACGGCTGCGCCGGCGCACCTACAGGCCGTCTTCCCAGTCTTCTAAAAATAACCAACAACAGACCTTGATAGAGGCCCCAAAAAAAGAAAGCCCAGCCTGCGCCATGCCACAGCCCGCCGAGCAGCATCGTAATCATCAGATTGCGGTACGTAATCAGGGGACCCCACCGATTCCCTCCAAGCGGAATGTAGAGATAATCACGCAGCCACGTGGAAAGACTTATGTGCCAATTCTGCCAGAAAGCGGCAGGATTCGTGACCAAGTAAGGCGCTCCAAAATTCTGCATCAGCTCAAAGCCGAATAGCTTAGAAACGCCTCTGGCAATGTCCGTGTAGCCAGAGAAGTCGGCGTATATTTGAAAGGCAAAGGCATAGAGGGCAAGCCAGGCCAACGCGGCATCGGACGGCAGAGACGAACCGGCAAACGCGCTATTGGCGATTATGGCGCAACGGTCGGCGATGACCAGCTTTTTCAAGTAACCGACCAGTATGAGAAACATGCCATTCGACACATCTTCCCGGTTTACGGTGCGCCGTTCCTCGATCTGAGGCAACAACTTGGTCGCTCGCTCAATCGGCCCGGCAACCAGTTGTGGGAAAAAAGCGACGTAAACGGCGAAGTCGACGAAGCTTCGCGTCGGCCGACAATTCCCCTTATAAACGTCGATGGTGTAGCTCAGAGTTTGAAATGTATAGAAGGAAATACCGACGGGCAGAATAACCTGAAGGGTAACGGGCGAAGCGGGCAGTCCCACGGATTGTGAAAGGGCGACGAAAGAATCCGCAAAAAAATTAAAATATTTGAAGAACCCTAGTATTCCGAGGTTGACTACGACACTGGTCGCCAGCATCTTTCGTCGAGCCTGGTCCGACTCACTGGTCGCAATTCCTTTGGCAACATAGTAATCGACGAAGGTCGAGACTGCGAGTAGACCGCAAAAGCGGTAGTCCCACCATCCGTAAAACACATAACTGGCGACGAGCAGGAGCCAATTCTGCCGGCGGTGGTCGAGGAGCCGATAGATCAGTAGGGCGGTCGGGAGAAATGCGACAAATGCCAGCGAATTGAAAAGCATAAGACGCGGACATGTGAGGTACCGAACCTCGCGTCAGCAATTAGAGGTTCGACGCATGGGTCCTGACAGGATGTGCCGTGAAGCCAGGATATCACGGCCCTCGAACTGAGAATCTTCCTGGTTAGGATCTTTCGGCCAGCAGGTGCGGTCTCACGCCTTTGGGCAGCAGTCACGTACACCACCGCTTCAGTCCGGCGTCTCCTGCCTTTGTTTGGTGGGCCCTGAGGGACTTGAACCCCCGACCAACGGATTATGAGTCCG
>CAMPKL010000593.1 GCA_946887065.1 uncultured Bryobacterales bacterium | reverse complement strand
CTAACAGGACTTGTGCCGCCAGGTCGCTTTCGGAGGGCTCGTTGCGGGCGATCCATTCCGCGTAGTCCCAACTGCTGCATGCTGGAACGCCGTGCTGCAACGAGGCCGCCCGCAGTCGCTTCAAGGCCACGCTGGCCGCCCGCTCCCAGGTTCTATGAATCCCGGGTCGCTGCGTTTGCAGCTCTTCTAACCAAGACCGGTACCGGCTAAGAAACTGCCAGCCAGGACTTGCTCGAATCTCTTCCAGCGCGTCAGACGCTTCCCGGATTTTAGATTCCAAGTCCGCCACTCGGAGGCTTACGTTCGATTCAAGCTGCTCAGCCACCCTGCGCGACCGCGCGCGCAATTCGAAGATCTGGGTGAACATTTGCAGCGCGTCGTCTGGCCCAGGAATGGAACTCTTCCGCACGATGAACGCGTGCTCCGATACGTAGACGGCTTCGCTTTCCGCGGCGGGGTAAAATCCATGCTTCGCAAACGCCCGCAGCCAATACAGCATGGGGCGGACATTGACATGGGTCGGATCGTCGAAGTCGAGCGGCGTCGAAGAAAAGACAATGACGTCGGTGACCGATGTCAGATTCTCGATCGCTCGCAGCGCATCGGCTTCCTCCATATGCTCCAACACCTCGATGCAGGTGACGAGGTCATACGGCCCGCCCGTAATCGGCTGCGTTAGCGAAGCCTTGCGGCAATACTGTTGGATGTCAGGATGGACCTGGTCGAGAGCGTATTGCGAGAAGTCGATGCCAAAGGATTCGACGCCTCTCTGACGCAAGACTTCGACGAGGAATCCCCACGCACAACCGGCATCGAGAGTCTTCCTGGGGTCGAACTGCGAGACGAGGGCGTCAGCGATGTGACTGAAGAAAGCGAACCACTTGGGAGACCTTTCGTAGTAGCCCTGGAAGTATTGCTCTGCGTAGGTTTCCGATAGGTCGATCTCGGCCACGTTTCATCGTACTCGATGGCGCCGGACCCTGAAAACCGGCTCCGGCCTACTCGTCGCCTACGCAGCGGAAACCCAAATTATTCAGGCCCGAGTCGGGTTCGGTCATCATCCGCGACGCCACCCTGTAACCCATGCAGTAGTTCGAACTGCACAGCCAACTCCCTCCCCGCTGCACCTTTTCTCGGCCCTCAAGCGGCCCCGGAGGATTCCTCACCGGCGAACCCCTGTAGTAGTTCGGGTCGTACCAGTCATTGACCCATTCCCACACGTTGCCGGCGATGTCGTAGAGGCCATAGCCGTTCGGCTGATAGCTCTTCACCGGCGCAACGCCCGGGAAACCGTCCGCCGCATGTTCTTGACGGGGGAACTCGCCCTGCCAAGTATTCGCCTGGTGCTTGCCCCCTGGAGTGAACTCGTCGCCCCATGGGTAGATCGTGCCTTCCTTGCCGCCGCGCGCCGCATACTCGAACTCGGCTTCTGTCGGCAATCGCTTACCGGCCCACGTGCAATAGGCCACCGCGTCGGACCACGACACATGCACCACGGGCTGATCCAGCCGCTGGTCCATGCTCGACGTACGGCCCTCCGGATGCCTCCAGTCCGCCGCTTTCACCAGCGTCCACCTCTCCTGCTCGGGAGAGAAGACGCCTGCATCCCCGATCTGTTCCGCCGTGGTGAGGTACGAGGTTTCTTCCACGAACTTCGCGAACTGCTCGTTGGTCACCTCCGTCTCGTCCATCCAGAACGAATCGAGGCGTACCGGATGCGTCGGACCTTCGTATGGGAAACCGTCATCCGTGCCCATGATGAACTCGCCCGCCGGGATGTGAACCATGCCTTCGGTGTTGAGCGGCTCCTTGGAGCAGGCCCAAGTCATCAACAACACAAAAAATAAGTACAAGCCGCGATACACAGGGGTATTATAGGCGGCGATGGACCAACCAAGTCACCTCACACGCCGCCGCATTCTTTCAGGAGCCGCACTAGCCGGCGTAGCGCCTCTCGCCCAGGCTCACGTCGACGGACGCAGCCAGCCCCAACTGCTGCGCAGGCCCTTCAAGCCCGCCGACGGCGGCGAGGAGCGCGACTACTTCCTCTACGTGCCCACAGGGTTCCACACCGAAGCCGGCCGTGAGTGGCCAGTGATGTTGTTCCTGCACGGAGGCGGCGAGCGCGGCAATGCGAAGGACGAGTTGGATCACACGCTCGCCCACGGCCCTGTCATGGAGGCCTGGATTCAAGGCCGCGACTTGCCGTTCTTGATCATCCAACCGCAGTTGCCCGCCGGCAACAGGCCCAACACGCTCGATCCGGCGCGCGTGCCGCGGCGGGTAACGGATGGCCCTCCGCCGGAACGCAACTACGGCCGCCGCAGCGAGACGCCGATGGCCCGCGTTGAAACCGGCGAGCTCCCGGACTGGGCCGCGCGGAGCGCCCGCGACCCAGACCGGGCGCTGATTGAGAAAGACCTGCTGACAATGGTCTACGAAACCATCGCCGATTTCCGCGGCGACGCGGATCGCGTCTACTGCACGGGCCTCAGCTTCGGCGGCTTCGGCACATGGCACATCGCCCCGAACCATCCCGAGCGCTTCGCCGCCGTCGCTCCAATCTGCGGGGCAGGGGATCCATCGAAGATGCAGCCGATCGTCGACGCGAAACTGCCGATCTGGATCCACCAAGGCGGCCGCGACCCGACCGTCTCCGCCGAAAGCGTCTTAGCTTCCGCCAAAGCCCTCGAGGCCGCGGGCCACCCCGAAGTCCGCTTCACCGTCCACGAAGACCTCGCCCACAACGTCTGGACACGCGTCTACGAAGGCGACGACCTCTACAACTGGCTCCTCCGCAACCGCCGCGCCTAGGGGACAGCCAGCCGTGACTGTCCACGTTAACTTGCAAAACGTATGTGACCCGAGCCAGGGCCGCAAGGCCCTGGTCGCCGGTCGAGACGCCCAATTCATCCAACGTGCTAGTCTCCCTGCATGGGAGTAAGGAATTCCATAAGTGCCTCCGAAGCTAGGAATAACTTTTCAGCCCTCTTGGGAAAGTAAGTCGCGGAGAAACCGTAGCCATCACCAAACGGGGCAAGCCCGTCGCCGTGCTCGCTCCGGTCCCCGCCGTGGAAACGATGACGCCGCGCCAAGCGGCCGCCAACATCCTCAAATTGCGCAAGAAGGCATCCCTCGACGGGCTCTCCATCCGCGAGCTTCGTGACGAAGGG
>CAMPKL010000592.1 GCA_946887065.1 uncultured Bryobacterales bacterium | reverse complement strand
AAGCCTGGCCCCTTCATCACCACGTCGTCGTCGAAACATTGTTCGAGCAGGTCAAAACGCTTGTCGCGCCAGGCCTGGTTTAGATGGTCCAAAGCTTGTCGAACGTTCTGCACCGTAATACCTCCGTGGGGTTTTTTTCGTGGACGGCCGCGGCTGGCTGTCCCCTAGTCTTGGCGCAGTGCTGCAGCGGGCGCCAGCCGCGACGCTCGCAGCGCCGGCAGCAACGATGCCAACAGCGCGACCGCGACCAGTACGACGCCGGCAAGGGCAAACGTGGCGGGGTCGCTCGGTCTCACGCCGTAGAGCAAACTGCTAAACAGCCGCGTCAGCGCGAACGAAGCGCCGGCGCCGACGAGCAGGCCCAAGCCCACTAACCCCAATCCGCTTCCGGTGACCAGGCGCAGCACGTCGCCGCGCTCGGCGCCCAGGGCCATACGAATGCTGAACTCCTGCGAGCGGCGGCTCACCGTGTAGGACAACACTCCATAGATGCCGATCGTCGCCAGCAACAAAGCGGAGAGGGCGAATGCGCCCATCAGCCAACTCGTGAACTGCTGCTGCACGGTCTGGCTCTCGACCAGTCTATCCATCGAATCGATGTTGTAAGTCACGACCGCGGGATTCACGCGACGAAGCGCTTCTCGAACGGCGGGCGCCAGGGCCGCCGGATCGCCGGAAGTGCGCACGAGCAGAGCGAAGGCGGAATCGTTGGCGTTGAAGGGCAGATACAAATCCGGATCCTTGGTCGGATTCTCCGGCAAGCCCCGATACTTCATTTCGCCGACGACCCCGACGATGGTGAGCCACGGCGTGTCGGATGTCAGCTCGCCGAGTTTGATGCGTTTTCCCGTGGCGTCCTCGCCCGGCCAAAACCTGTTGGCGAGATTTTCGCTGACGATGACCGAGGCGGAATCGCCGTACAGTTCGGTCTCGTCAAAGAAGCGACCCACGATCAACGGCGTATGCAAGGCGTCGAAGAAATCGGCGGTGATGCGATGCCTGTACACTCGAGGCCGATCTTGCGCGGTTGTCGGCGGCGCACCTTCGGCGGTGTAGAAGTTGGCGCTGCCGCCGGTCAGCGGCGTATCGCTGCCTGCGGCGACGGCTTCGACGCCGGGAATCTGTTCGACGGCACGAAGAATCTCTTGCATGGATGCCGCGCCTTGCCCGCTGGCCTGCGGCAGAAGCCCAACCCGCATGGTGAGCAGTTGTGCTGGATCGTAACCCAAGCGAACTTGCATCAACTGTTGCAGGCTGCGCATAAACAAGCCGGAGCCGACGAGAAGCAGCATGGCCAAGGCGATTTCCGCAATGACCAGAGCGTCCCGGAATCCCCTGCCCTGGACGCCGCTGGTGGAACTGCGTCCCGTTTGCCGGAAGACGTCTTGCAACTGCATCGAGCGCAGATGGAAGGCGGGCGCGAGGCCTAATAGGATACCGACCAGGCCGGTGATCAACGCCGCAAAGAGCGCCACTCGCCAGTCGACGGCAGGTTGGATATAGCTGGGGAGAGTGACCGGACTGAGCGCGGTCAGCGCGCCAACGCCCCAATAGGCGAACAACAGTCCGGAGCAGGCGCCGAGAAGGGCCAGCAGGCAACTCTCGACAATCAGTTGACCGAAAACACGGGCGCGGCCCGCGCCGAGCGCCGTCCGGACGGCCACCTCGCGCAGGCGAGCTTCGGAGCGAACCAAGAGGAGGTTGGCGACGTTGGTGCAAGCGATCAGCAGGACGAGTCCCACGGCGCCGAGTAGAACAGCGAGCGGCGCACGGATGTTGCCGAGCAGTTCTTGATCGAGCGGGGCCAACTCGACGCCGCGCCCTTCGTTGGTCTCGGGATAGGCGCGTTCGAGCCGCAGGCAAATCTCATCCATTTCCGTTTGGGCTTGCGGCAACGACACGCCGGATTTGAGCCGGGCGAGTGCGCTCGGTCCCCGAGAGCCGCGCTCTTCGAACATTCCGGCATCCGCCATGTGCAAGGGACGCCACAATTCCGCCCGGTCGCTAAGTCCTCGGAACCACTCCGGCACAACGCCCACTACCGTGTAGGAAGCGTCGTCCAACTGAATCACGCGGCCCACGATGTGCGGGTCGCCTCCGAATTGGCGCTGCCACAGCCCACCGCTCAGAACGACCACGGCATCGCGTTGGATGACTTCATCCTCTGAGGGAAGAAACGTCCGGCCCAACAGAGGCTTCACGCCCAGCAAGTCGAAGTAGGGCTGCGCCACGAACTCCCCTGGGACTCGCACCGGCTCGTCAACGCCTTGCAGAACCGCTCCCGCTTCGAAGTAGAGGGCCATCGCCTCGAACGATTCGCTCTGGTCTCGCCAATCGGCGTAGTCCGCAAACGATGTGCCGCGACGCTCCACGTTCTCGCGTTGGACGTTGCCGATGAGCAAGACAAGCTCGGAGGGGTTTGGATAAGGCAGCGGCCTCAACACCGCGGCGTCAAAAACGCTGAAGATTGCGGCGGTTGATCCGATGCCGAGCGTCAACGTCAGAACAACGACAAGGGTAAAGACCGGGCCCTTGCTGAAGGTCCGCAGAGCGTAGCGTAGATCCTGCGTGAGGGCTTCCAACCAACGGAATGTCCACATATCTCGGCATGTCTCCTTCCAAACCGTTGCGTTGCCGAACTGCCGCCGAGAGAGGCGCGCCGCCTCGGGCTGCTCCACGCCCTCTTGGCGGTGGCGGTCGGCGCGCTCGGCGAGGTGAAACTGCAACTCTTCTTCGAGGTCACGGTTGAGGCGGCGGCGACGAAGCAATGCCAAGATTCTCAAGCGCAACTCCGACAGCCACTCGAGATGCATCGTCTTTGCCTCAGGCCATTTGAATAACGCGCGTGACGGCAGCCGAGAGACGATGCCAACTCGCCGTTTCGTCGGCCAGGCGTTCGCGTCCCGGTTTCGTCAGCCGATAGAATTTGGCCCGGCGGTTGTTGGCGGAAAGTCCCCACTCGGAATCGAGCAGGCCACGCAGTTCCAAGCGGTGCAGCGCGGGATAGAGGGCGCCTTCTTCGACGCGTAACACGTCGTCGGAGCTGCTTTGGATCAATTCGGCGATCCCGTAGCCGTGCATGCTCTTGCGGCTGAGCGCCTTCAAGATCAGCACGTCGAGAGTGCCTTGCATCAAATCTCCGTCGAGTCCTTGGCGGCTTCCCATAATTCTTTTATGGGAGT
>CAMPKL010000591.1 GCA_946887065.1 uncultured Bryobacterales bacterium | reverse complement strand
GCCTGGGCGTAATCGAAAGTGCGCGTTGCCGGGCTCTGGAAGCGAGAGCCGCTCATTTTGACCGGACTCGCGCTGGCGCTGACCGCTGTCTACGCCCCATGGGGCTTGGCGCTGATCACCTTGATGGCTTTATCGTTTTTCGTCGTCGGCAAGGCGCTCTTGGACCGGCTGGGGATCTTTTACGATTCGACCTCGGCGGAACTGGCTCTGAGCATCGGAGCAGGGGTTGGCCTGCTGGTCGTCGTTCTAATTCCAATCGGCCTGGCCGGTCTCTACGGAAAAGTTCTGTTCGCCGCGCTCTTGCTGCTTCCGCTGGCGTTGTTCCACAAAAGGCTGCGCGACCTGGCGCGCTGCTTGGCGAGCGTCAATCGCGCTTGGGCCGAAACCCCCGAAACACGCTTGCCCTTGGTGGGCGTGGGCATTGTGTTCGTCGGTTTTCTGGAGCTGGTTCTGATTCTCGCGGCGGTGACGCCGACGATAACCCAGGACGCGACTTTCTATCACGTGCCGGCGGCTCAGTACTACCTGAACTCGGGTTATCTGGCTCCGCTGCCCAGTTTGCCTGTGCAGATCGACGCCCGCAATCTTTTCACCGTGGGTCATTCGACCGCCTATTCGTACTACCCGCAGTCTTACGAGCAATTGCTTACCGTGACGCTTGGCTTGGGCGGCTGGCCGGCGATGCAGCTCACCGGGCCTCTTTTTTATTTGCTGGGATTGCTCGCCGTCTCGGCAATTGGACGAACTGCCGGCTTAACCCGGTTTGAACGCGTCATCGGTCTCGTGGGGGCGATGAGTTTGCCCTTCGCGCACTGGAGCGGTTCAACGATCAAGAACGACATGGCCACGGCTTCTTTTCAGATGTTGGCCCTCTATTGCGTCTTACAAGCGCGCAAGAAGATGCCGCCGGTCTGGCTGGTACTCGCGGCTGCATTTCTCGGGCTGAGTTTTGGCACGAAGCACATCGCCTTGTTCGGCGCCATACCGATCGCTTTGTTGCTCGTCTGGGACCTGTGGAATCGGGAGCAACGCTGGAAGTGGACGGCGCTTGTGGCGCTCGCGTTCGCGCTATCGGGAACGTTCTGGCACGCCAGGGCCTATGTGATGAAGGGCAGCCCCGTATATCCTGCGAATGCGACAGCCGCCACCCACCAGTATTCGGCGACGGACCGAAGCAAGATACCTCGCTCCCAGGCCTACCTGACTTACCTTTGGCTCGCCCACTTCGAGGGCGCCAAAGTGATTGAGTTGCCGATGAGGACCCCTTGCGGTCTCTTCCTCGCCTTCCTTGTCATTGCTTGGCCGCTGACGCGCAAGCGCCGATCGGCCGTTACTTGGGCGATTGCGCTCTATTTGGCGCTCTACTACGCCTACTGGGTGTGGATCTGGGGCGTCCTGCGTTACGGCATCGCTCCATTCTTTGTCGTCGCGATGTTGATCGGCGGCCGCGCCGCGGCGTTGTGGCTGCAAAGCGGAGAAAGGAATCGGCTTTTCATCTCGCTCGGGCTGGCTCTCGGCTTGTTAGCGGCTGTGCCGCCGATTCTGGTTTCGGAAGTCAATCCCCCGCAGATACGCTACCTGAGCGGCGTGACCGATCGTGACGGCTATTTGGAAGAAGCGAACCGCTTCTACCCGAGTATGCGCGAGTTGAAACGGGTGATGAAGCCGGGCGATTCAGCGATCAGCCTTGCCAATTGCGCGACTGCCTATTTCGAAGACCCCAGTCGAATTCAGTGTGTCTTGTCCTCGAATTATTCCGCCGACCAGATGTGGGTCAGCGTGGTTGACGTTTTGCGGGAGCACACGCCCGACTACCTCATCGTCTCCGGCCCCAGCGCCGACAGCCGTCTGGCGGACGTCCTCCCTGCAGTGGGTCTTCGCCCGGTCTATGAGGACCCCTACTTCCGTATCTACGCCCGTACCCGATCCGGCGGCTGAAGAGTTGTGATCTCCTTGAGAGTCTTGCTCGACGACAGCGAAGTATTCCGCGCACTGCAGCCGGCTCCCGAATCGCGCTTGCCGCGGGTGACCAGGAATATGTCTGTTTGTCTAGAAGCTTTCAGTCAAAGGCGTTGACGATCAGAGGCCGGCAACCAGGGCCAGCTATCGTCCACGCTGCCAGTCGAGAGTCGACGGAATCCTGAAGGTGTTGATTTCATTCAATCTTGTTATAGGTCCGTCGACGGGCTAAAACCCGGCTTGCTAGGTGAATCCTTAGGGGGATTTCGACGCTCTAGCTAAGGTCGAGCGATGATTGGCCGTTTTCCGGCGCGACCTGGATACTACCCCTGGATGAGCGTTTTACGACTGCCTGGCGTCCACCTGGCCAGCACCGTTTGCGACAAGGGGAGAGCGCGATGATCGAAGTCTGCGCGTGCGAGACGCAGCCGATCGTGATCGAAGGGTTACGACGGAGTCTCGAAGATGTGGAAGACTTCCGATTTCTCGGCTCTGTGCCGAAACCGGAAGACCTTTTCGACTTGATCGGTGATCACACGCCGACGGTGTGCCTAATCGACAAGGCCTTCGGCACGAAGTCCGTGTTTCAGACGATCGCGGATCTCAAGAGCCGGACGCCGGGGGCTGAGCCGATTCTGTGGGCCGCCGAGATCTCTGAAGTGGAGTCCTTCCGCGCGCTGCAAGTCGGCGCCAGGGGAATCCTCAAGAAGACGCTGCCGATTCAGATCATCGTTGATTGTCTACGGACTGTCGCGAAGGGAAACATCTGGATTGAAAGCTCCATTTCGAACCAGTTCGTCGGCTTCATCAATCGTCGCACCACGCCGAGATTGACGCCGCGCGAAGAGGAGATTCTCACCCTCGTCATGCGCGGCATGAAGAACAAGCAAATCGCCGAAGGCCTGGCGATCACGACCGGTACGGTAAAGGTGCATTTGATGCACATCTTCGAAAAGACCGGCGTGAAGGATCGTTTCGAATTAGCCATGTATGGCCGCAAAATCCGGGGCTTCGGCGGTTCGGAAATGGACGACGAACTCGATATTTCGCCGTCCCCGATGGAAGCCGAGGTTAAGTAGGGGCCGTGTCAGCCGCGAAGCTTCCCGTTGGCGAAGCGACCGGGCTTTCCAATCGCACGTTCGCTCTGAGCCTGGCGCTGCTCGCCGCAGCCTACGTTCTGGTTGCCGCCTGGCAATACTCGCCGGCTCTGTTCGGGGCCTACCAC
>CAMPKL010000590.1 GCA_946887065.1 uncultured Bryobacterales bacterium | reverse complement strand
GGTGACGCCTTCGGCTATGGCCCAAGCCGCGCTGGATGAGGGCCAGACGGCGGCCGTCAGGTTCGCTTGGGGCGATCCGTTGCCCATTTCCGATGAGTTCAACGACTATACAGGCCGTCCGAATCCGAGCAAATGGAGCGATCCTTCGGCGTGGGGGCCGGACGGTTGTGGGAGAGGCCACTCCGGGAACGGCCGCCGCTGCTCGAAAAACTCCGTCGTCGCCGACGGGATCCTGACCATGACAGGGGAATCGAATGGGGATACGGGCTGGCTCAGGCAGAAGTTGGACACGAGGTACGGACGCTGGGAGGCGCGGGTCCGCTCGTACAACGTGGGATCGAGCGGAGAGCAATATCACCCGTTACTGCTGATCTGGCCGACGTCGGAACAACGAGTTCAAGACGGCGAGTACGATTGGTTGGAGAACAACACCGCGGGCGCCGCGTGCGCGGAAGCTTTCCTGCACTACCCCGGCGAAACCCCCAAGGTTCAGGAACATGCCGAAGAAACGGACTGCGGGGCGCCGCTGAGCGAGTGGCATAATATCGCCTTCGAGTGGACCCCGGCCGCCGTGAAGGGATTCATTGATGGAGTCGAGTGGTTCTCCTACAGCGAGGCCGACATCACGGCAATGCCGTCGGGCCACCTCAACATCCAACTAGACAACTTCAACAGCACTCGGGCCACTAGGTTCGAGGTGGACTGGGTGCGGACTTACCCCGTGCGGGAATAGGGTCGCCCCGCATAGTAACGACTGCACTGCTAGGCGAGAACAGACCGCGGGTAGAGGAGAATTTTGAGGACTCGGTTGCTGCGGACGATCGCCCGATATGCGAGGGTACAGGAAAGGCACCGGCGTCGGCCGGAAAGCTCCCGAGAAACCTAAAAACGCGATCGCCGCGAATTGTCTCGGCCGGGGGGGATGCTTGCTCTGGCCCGGCGCGGCGAACTGAGCGCCGACGACCAGCGATGCCGCGTGCGGGCCGCATGGCAAGTTGGAACACCAGACCGTCGGTACTAGCGTCCTTGGGATTTCTCCGCAAAGATCCGAGCCAAGTGTTCGCCCGAAATCGGTCCCTACCCTGTACTTCAGCTGCCATCCGCATGCTTACAATCAGCGGCGGAAGTTGCCCCTGGGCACTGTGTACAAGGGATTCGACGATGACGGAACGAGAACAGAACTCCACTCCAGGACCGATTATAATAGCGTCCGAGAAATTGCTCAGCGCCGTTATCGATACGTTGCCTGACTTCGTATTCGTGAAGGACCGCGCCGACCGCTTCATCACGGTCAACCGCAGCATGCTCGCCGCACTCGGCGCCGAGAATCGAGACGATGTCGTCGGGAAGACGGATTTCGACTTCCACCCCGCCGAGATGGCCGGCGGGTTCGTCCGCGACGACGAATTGGTCATGTCCAGCGGAGAGCCGTTGATTTCCCGCGAGGAAGAGCATCTCGACGCTTTGGGCAATCGCCGCTGGCTCGCTACCACCAAGATGCCCATGTGCTCCAGCGACGGGAAAGTCACTGGACTCATCGGATTCTCGCGGGACATCACCTCTCTCAAGATGGCGCAAGCCGAGTTGGGAGAGTACAACAATCGTCTGATCGCCGAAACCAGGCGAGCGGAAGAAGCCAACCAGGCCAAGAGCGAGTTTCTGGCGGCGATGAGCCACGAGATTCGCACGCCGATGAATGCCATCTTGGGGATGGCCGATCTGCTGCTGGACTCTGACCTCACTCAGGAGCAACGCAAGTACGTAGAAGTTTTTCAGCGGGCCGGACAAAACCTCCTCGCCCTGATAAGCGACATCCTCGACCTCTCAAAAATCGAGTCGGGCCACATCGAGATGGAAGAAATCGAGTTCGAACTTGCCGAGGTGATTGACCGCTGTATCGAACTCACCCGTCCCAAGGTCAGGACCGATGCTGTCGATTTGATCCTCGACGTGGCGCCCGATCTTCCCCCTTGGCTCATCGGGGATCCGGTCAGACTGCAACAGGTTCTCATCAACTTGTTGAGTAACGCGGCGAAGTTCACCGAATCCGGAGAGATCGTTCTTAAGGTCAGTTGCGCAAGCGACGACGCACATCGATTGGGCTTCTGCGTTAGCGACACAGGCATCGGGGTTCAGCCGGAAAAGCTTCAGTTGATTTTCGAGGACTTTACTCAGGCCGATAGTTCGACAACGCGGCGCTACGGCGGTACCGGACTTGGCTTGGGCATCGCGAAGAGATTGGTGCAGAAGATGGGCGGCGAATTGGCTGCAACGAGCGAACTCGGTGAAGGCAGTCAGTTCACCTTCGCGGCCACTTTCAGGGCGTCCGACTCCAAGGAGACCCGGCGGGAAGCCTCCCTGGCTGATTTCGCCGGTAAGCGGGGGTTGGTTATCGACGACAACACGACAAACTGCCTGATCTTCCGCAAGCATTTAACGTCGTGGGGCTTCGAGTCCACCGAGTGCCTGAGCGCACGAGAGGGACTCGTCGAGTTGGCCGAAGCGGATCGACTCAAGCGGCCCTATTCGGTGCTGTTGCTCGACATGAGGATGCCGGATACCGACGGATTGAAGGCAATCGAACTCATCCGGAGGGTTACCGCCGACCTCCCGATCATCACGCTGACATCCGACGATCGTCCCGGCGACGCCACCCGTTTTCAACAACACGGTGTTTCCGGTTACGCGACCAAGCCCGTGTCGCGAGAAGAGTTGTTGCGCCTGGTCCGCAAGGCATTGGGCCAAAACGAGAGCCAGGCGCTGGCCGATCCCACGGAAAAGATCGAGTCAACCGAACGGGTCGACCAGCCGGCCAAAATACTAGTCGCTGAAGACTCGATTGACAACCAATTCCTCATTGCGGCTTACCTCAAGAACACTCCCTATGAGGCGAAGTTCGTGGAAAACGGCAGGGAAGCGGTCGCCGAATATCAAAAGGCGCCTTACGACGTCGTTCTCATGGACGTTCAGATGCCGGTCATGGACGGCCTATCGGCGACGCGGCAAATCCGCGAGATCGAACGCCGCCGAGGGAACGTCTCGGTTCCAAGACTGGCGCTGTCGGCCAACGCATTCGATCATGACCATGCCGCAAGCTTAGAGGCGGGCTGCGACATTCACCTCTCCAAGCCGATCAAGAAGGAAGATCTTCTCAAGGCGATCCGGAAGTGGCGGCGCCTCAACACG
>CAMPKL010000589.1 GCA_946887065.1 uncultured Bryobacterales bacterium | reverse complement strand
CTTTCCGTAGGTCTTTTCCCAGCCGGCAACGCCGTCCAGAAAGGCTTCGAAGCGATGGCGAAACAATTTTTCGCCCATCGCCAGTTGGAACACTTCGCCCTGATGGACAACCGTTGCCACGGCATTCTGCGCATCGCTGAGGTCGAGCTGGCCAAAGCGTTCGCTGTAGGCCGGCTGCTCACGGTCCAGATCGGCAATCAGCGCTTCGAGCAGTTGTACGCGTTTGAGGCGTTCCTCAATGCTGGCTTCGGCCTCGATGCCGTCCACTACCGGTAGATCGAACTGGACGCCGGGCAACGGATCGAGCAACACTCCTTCTCGATCGATCAACGTATTGCCGCGTCGGCCCGACTGCAGTCGCAAGAAGGCGACAGGTTGGCGTTCGATGACGTCGACCCAAATTCGATCGGGCCAAATTCGCGAAATCGTCGCGCCCCGTACCCACTGCAGCCCCAGAAGCTCCGCGCGCCGGGCTTCTACATCCACGTCGCCGAGCGGCTTGCCGAAGTCCGGTTCGAAGACCCGCCGTATTGGTTTCGGTCCCAACCGCTCTAACCCGCTGACTGCCAGACCGGAACCATCGGCCGGAAACCGGAATCGCTGCGAGGTGTGGACGTAGCCGTTCAGAGCGCTCAACACGCTGGCGCTGAAGACACCCAAGACGCCGACGATCGCCATTTTCCGCCATGGCCAACTGCGCCAGTCCGCAACCCCGCGCCGCACGCGAACCGGCCTGCTGCGGCGTTGGAAGCCGTCCGCTTGATCGCCCTTCGTCCTGCGACTTCTCGGTTTGCCTTCGACAGCCATCTATTTCGCCGCCCTCTCGCTCGAAGCGGCAGTCGCAAACCGCGTTTCTAATCCCGCCAGCAAATCGTCGCCCGCTCTCCAAATGCTGCCCGCGCCCAACGTAATAATGGCGTCGCCGGGACGAGCAGCCGCCACGGCCTGCTCAACCGCCGATTCCATCGAGTCGGCATACGCCGCATGGGCTGCGCCGGCGGCTCGAATCTTCTCGACCAAGGCGGGACTATTGACGCCAGGCCAGGGCTCTTCGCTCGCCGCGTAAATATCGGTGACCCAGACGCGGTCGCAGTCCCCAAAACTTCTGGCGAATTCATCCGCGAGCAGACTCGTTCTCGAATAGCGGTGCGGCTGGAACAAAACGAGTACGCGGCGGAAGTCGCAAGTCCTGGCAGCGGCAAGCGTGGCGCGGATCTCGGTGGGGTGATGTCCGTAGTCGTCAATCACCGTCACATCGCCGCGAACGCCGCGGATTTGGAATCGCCGATCGACGCCGATGAACTCCCGCAGGCCATCCCGAATCTGGTTGGCGGTCGCGTCGAGTTCCAAGGCGACCAAGGAGGCGGCCGCCGCATTGAGAACGTTGTGGCGCCCCACGCCCTGCACCTCGAACGCGCCCAGGTCTTCGCCGCGCAGATGCAGATTGAAGCGGCTCGCCAGATGGCCGCAATCCACGTTGCTGATTACCAGATCGGCATCCGGGGACGCCTCCTCGGTTCCATACGTCCGCACTCGCCTGGTGATTCGCGGCAGCAGACGCCGCAAGGCCGGGTCGTCGAGACAAATGATCGTCGAGCCATAGAACGGCGTTTTGTTGGCGAAGTCGACGAATGCTTGTTCGATGGCTTCCACGGACTTGTAATGGTCCATGTGCTCGTGATCGATGTTGGTGATCACCGCGATGATCGGCGCGAGCCGCAAGAACGAGCCGTCGCTCTCGTCGGCCTCAACCAGCAAAAAATCGCTCTTGCCGAGCCGCGCGTTCGAACCCATCGAACCGACCCGGCCGCCCACGACCACGGTGGGGTCCTTTTGCGCTCCATGGAGCACCGCGGCCGTCATCGAGGTGGTGGTCGTCTTGCCATGACTTCCGGCAATGGCGATGCCGTACTTCAGCCGCATCAACTCGGCCAGCAACTCGCCGCGCATGATGGTCGGGATGCCGCGCTCACGAGCTGAGGCGAACTCGGGGTTCTTGGGAGAGATGGCCGAGGAATACACAACGGCGTCCGCGGCGCCGACGTGTTCGGCCGCGTGTCCTTCAAAAACCACCGCGCCCATCGTCTTGAGCCTGTCGGTGACGGGGGAGCCTTTGAGGTCGGAACCGCTGATCTTGTAGCCCAGGTTCAGCAAAATTTCCGCAATTCCGCTCATGCCAATGCCGCCGATCCCGATGAAGTGAATACGGCGTTGTCTGATGAGTCCGTCGCGAAATAACACTTACGTTCCCTTCCGTCCGTTGCACCCGGCAACTTCTTCCAACACGTCCGCCGCCCGTCGAGCCGCACCCGGCCGCGCCAGAGAGCGAGCCGCCTTCTCCATCCGCTCCAAGCGTTCCGGGACGCTCAGCAAAGACTCGATCTCCCGCACCATCCGCTCGCCGTCCCACTGCGCATCGCTGACCACCTGGGCGCCCCCCGCAGAAGCCAGCGCCTCGGCGTTGTGGGTCTGATGGTCGTCCGCCGCATGCGGATACGGAACCAAAATCGACGCACGCCCCGCCGCGCAGAGTTCTCCGACAGTCGACGCGCCGGCCCGGCTGATCACTACGTCCGCTTGCGCAAACGCCGCCGGCATGTCGTCCACGAACTCCACGGCTTCGGCCTGCACCGATGCGCTCCCGAGCCCTGCATACTCCGACTGCAGTCGGCCGGCGTCCGCTCTGCCCGCTTGGTGCAAGATGCGCAGCGGCCGGGAAGCGCCGTTGCGCGCCCAAAGCTGCACAGCCTCCGCCGTCGCGCGATTCAGCGTCCGCGCGCCCTGACTTCCGCCGGTAACCAAAATCATAAACGGTTCTGTATGTTTTTTGATAGGAATCTCGAAAAACTCTTTCCTCACCGGCGCTCCGACTGTCTCCGCCCTGCCTCGTCGAAAGTATTTTTCGGTCGCGGGAATGCCCGTGAGCGCCCGAGCGACGACGGGCCCGATCAGCCTGTTGGCCATTCCGGGGTACGCATTGGGCTCCAAGGCCACGATCGGGACGCCGCGCAACCAGGCCGCTGCCGAAAGCGGGCCTGAAGCATAACCCCCCAGGCTCAGGACGGCGGCCGGACGATAGCGGCCAATCAACCTCAGCGCGTCGAACAAGGCGCCCGGCAGGTTCAGCAGCGTTTTGATTTTCGTCGCCAGCGAGACCTGATTCAAGGGACCGCTGCGCAGAGCTTCG
>CAMPKL010000588.1 GCA_946887065.1 uncultured Bryobacterales bacterium | reverse complement strand
CAAGGCTTCCAGGCTGAGATGGAAGGCCAGCGCGCTCGGGCGCGCGCAAGTTGGAAAGGCGGAGAAACCTCAAACACAGCAGAGGTTTACCAGGAACTCTTCAAGCAACACCCGACCTCGTTTTTGGGCTATGACTTGACCGACGTACCGCATGTCCATGTCGCCGCCATCGTCGTCGATAACGCGCGGGTCGATAGCGTTGCCCCGGGCGCGAAGGCCGAAATCATTCTCGATCGTACGCCGTTTTATGCGGAGTCCGGCGGACAGGTCGGCGACCAAGGCGTGTTGCTACTCGGCGGCGAGCCGGTTGCGCGCATCCTCGATACCCAGGCCCCGATGAAGGGTCTCAATCTTCACAAGGCCGAGATCCTCAGCGACATCAAAGTGGGCGACGAGGTTGAGGCTAGGGTGAACGACGACACCCGCGACTCGACTCGCCGCAACCATACCGCTACCCACTTGCTGCACGCGGCCTTGCGCCAGGTCTTGGGCAAGCATGTCAAGCAGGCCGGCAGCGTCGTCGCGCCCGACCGTTTGCGGTTCGACGTGACGCATTACGCCCAGATGGATGCCACGGAGATCGCCGAGATCGAGCGCATCGTCAATCGCGAGATCCTCGTCAACACGCCGGTCGTTACGGACGTCATGGACATCAACAGCGCCGTCCAGACCGGAGCGATGGCCCTGTTCGGCGAGAAGTACGGCGACAAGGTGCGCGTCGTGCAAGTCGGCGACTTCAGCAAGGAACTGTGCGGCGGCACGCACGTCCGGCGTACGGGTGATATTGGCGTCTTCAAGATCACCAGCGAAGGCAGCGTCTCCGCCGGCGTCCGGCGTCTCGAAGCGGTTACGGGTTTTGGGGCCTATGAACAGCTCAAGGAGTCGCAAGACCGGGTGCACTCGCTTGCCGCGATTCTCAAGTCGAGCGAGCCCGATCTAGTAGAAAGCGTTGAACGGCTGATCGCAGACAACCGCGACAAAGAACGTGAGATCGAACGGCTGAAATCGAAAATCGCCCAGGCAGGCACGGGCGACCTGGCCGGACAGGCCCGCGAAGTCAACGGGATCAAGGTGATCGCCGCGCAAGTCGACGGCCTGGACCGCAGCCAGCTGCGTTCGCTGGTGGATTCGCTGCGCGGCAAAATGGGCTCGGGAGTCGTCGTATTGGGTTCGGCCAACGACGGCGACGTCGCCTTGATTTGCGGCGTCACCAAAGACTTAGCGGGCTCCAAGGTCCACGCCGGCAAACTGATCGGCGCCATCGCTCAAGAACTGGGCGGCCGCGGCGGCGGACGCCCCGACCTGGCCGAAGCCGGCGGCAAGGACGCAGCCAAGCTTTCGGCGGCGCTTGAGAAGGCTTACGAACTCGTCGGCTGATTAGCGGCGTATTCTGAAACGTATCGTTGTCGGCGAACTCGCCTGCCGCCAAAGCGCGCGGCGGATGGCAAGTTGTACAATCAACCCGGCGCGCGGATCCAGAGTAAAATGCACTCTCGGCGTTCCTGGCGCACCTAGAAATACGCACTCAATACCCAAATCAGCAAATCAGGACAAGGAGCAGACATGACAGAACGAAGCGCAGGCAAGTGTCCCGTGTTGGGCGGACCTCACGCACACACGGCAAGGGGCACCACTTCGAACCAACACTGGTGGCCCAATCAGTTGAATCTAAAGGTTCTCCAACAGAACTCTCCTCTCGCCGATCCCATGGGCGAGGACTTCAACTATGCCGAGGAGTTCAAGACGCTTGATCTGAACGCTGTAAAGAAGGACATCGACGCGGTCATGACGACCTCGCAAAAATGGTGGCCGGCGGATTTCGGCCACTATGGTCCGTTGTTCATTCGCATGGCCTGGCATAGCGCCGGCACCTACCGCATTGGCGACGGACGCGGCGGCGCCGGCTCGGGAACCATCCGCTTTGCGCCCCTGAACAGTTGGCCCGACAATGTGAGCCTCGACAAATCCCGCCGCTTGCTGTGGCCGATCAAACAAAAGTACGGCCGGAAGCTCTCCTGGGCGGACTTGATGGTATTGGCCGGCAACTGCGCGCTGGAGTCGATGGGATTGAAAACCTTCGGTTTCGCCGGCGGCCGCGAGGACGTCTGGGAGGGAGAGGAGGACATTTACTGGGGCTCGGAGACGGATTGGCTTGGCGACGAGCGCTATACCGGCGACCGGGAGCTGGAACAACCTCTCGGCGCCGTACAAATGGGCCTGATCTACGTGAATCCGGAAGGGCCGAACGGCAACCCGGATCCGGTCGCTGCCGCCCGGGACATTCGAGAGACCTTCGGCCGCATGGCGATGAACGACGAAGAGACGGTCGCGCTCATTGCCGGCGGACACACCTTCGGTAAAGCTCATGGCGCTTGCGCCAAAGACCCGCACGTCGGCCTCGAACCCGAAGGCGCCGGCATCGAAGCGCAAGGCCTCGGCTGGTTTAACGCCTTTGGCCTTGGCTGTGGCGCCGATACCTTCACCAGCGGCTTGGAAGGGGCTTGGACAAGCAATCCGGTCAAGTGGGACAACAACTTCTTCGAGAACCTGTTCGGCAATGAGTGGGTGCAGACGAAGAGTCCCGCCGGCGCTACCCAGTGGACTCCCAAGGATCCGTCAGCGGCGGTTTCCGTACCGGACGCTCACGATCCGTCGAAAAAGCACCCGCCCATGATGTTCACGACCGATCTCGCGCTCAAAGTGGATCCCATCTATGCGCCGATTTCGAAGCGCTTTCACGAAAATCCGCAGGAATTTGCGGACGCCTTCGCCAAAGCTTGGTACAAGCTGACGCACCGTGACATGGGACCTCCCTCGCGCTTTCTCGGCCCGTGGGTTCCCGAACCGCAGTTGTGGCAGGATCCCGTCCCCGAGGTCGATCACGAATTGATGCGAAAAGAGCCGGGCACGATGTGAAGATTCCCTTCTCGCCGGGGCGCACCGACGCTTCGCAAGACCAAACCGACGAGCACTCGTTCGCCGTGCTGGAACCGACTGCGGATGGCTTCCGCAACTACATGGGCAACGGTCATGTTCGGTCGGCGGAAGAGTTGCTTGTGGATAAGGCGCATTTGCTCACGCTGACGGCTCCGGAGATGACGGTTCTCGTGGGCGGGCTGCGCGTCCTGAATGCAAACGCCGGGCAATCCCAGCTCGGCGTGTTCACCGAACGCCCCGGAACCCTCACCAAT
>CAMPKL010000587.1 GCA_946887065.1 uncultured Bryobacterales bacterium | reverse complement strand
GCGAGGCGTTGATCTTCCAAGTCAAAGGCATAGACTTCCACTTCAATCGGCGTCTTGAAGCTGAACAATGTGGGCCGGCTAACGACGTACTTCACGTCGGGACGCTGGGCCAGTTCCTGGCGAATTCGTTCGATGACGGAGGCCTCGCCGGCTTTGTCCGACTTGTTCTTGAGCGTGACGAACACCTGCCCGAAGTTTTCTTCGACGGCCCCCGCCGCGAACTGATTACTTTGGCTGCCGCCGACTCGCGAGAAGACGGCGTCGACCTCGGGGTACTCCTTGATCTGAGCCTCGACCTGCTGCAGCAGCTGATCCGTCCGCTCCAGGGGACGGCCCTCGGGGAGTTCGATTTCGAAAGAAAATTCGCCTTGACTTAGACTTGGGATGAGTTCTCCGCCCAAGGTGCCGTATAGGCCAATCGCGATCACCATCGTCGCCACGGCAGCCAGAACCGTATAACCCGGGTTATCGAGAGCCTTGGTCAGAAGCTCGGGATAACCGGTTTCGATGCGTTGGTAGAAGCGATCGAAGGCAGAGAGAATCGGGTCGAGAATCTTGTTCACCACCCTCGCGCACCAGCGCACGATCCTGCGTGCGTCGGCCAACAAGATGGTAGCGACATCGACGAAAATGAACCGGCCCGCGCGGATCGCGCCCCCCTTCAATGCCCCCCAGCCAGAGGACGGAGCCGCACTGTTCACGGGTTCCACTCTCAGTGGAGGCCTCGCGAAACCTTCAAGCGCCAGCGCCATGGGGATGAACGTCAACGCTACGGCCAGCGATGCGAGCAGCGCATAGGTGATCGTCAGCGCTTGGTCTTTGAACAATTGGCCCGCGATGCCTTCCACGAACACAAGCGGCAAGAACACCGCGACCGTCGTCAGCGTCGATGCCGTCACCGCTCCGCCGACTTCCTTCGTGCCTTTGTAGACCTGTTCGCGGATGCTGCCGCCCTGCCGCCGATATCGATCCACGGCTTCCAGCACGACGATGGAGTTATCGACGAGCATGCCTACGCCCAACGCCACGCCTCCCAAGGACATGATGTTGAGGGTGATGCCGGTCTGATACATGAGGGCGAAAGTCGCCAGGATCGACACGGGAATCGAAAGAGCGATGATCAGCGTACTGCGGACGTCGCGCAGAAACAAAAAGAGGATCAGGGTCGCCAGTAAGCCGCCCATCAGGGCTGCGCTGAGCACGTCCGAGACGCTCGCGGAAATAAAGTCCGCCTGATTGAATACGACGGCCCACTCCAGGTTCTTCGGAAAACCTTGCTGGCCCTTGAGCGAATCGAGTCTCGATTTGACGGCCTGCGCAACTTGGACCGTGTTGGCGTCGCCTTCCTTGTAGACGGCCAATTCGACGCTCTCGTCGCCGTTGTAGCGGGTGATGACGCCGCGTTCCTTGGCTCCGCGCTGGACGTCGGCGATATCTCCGAGTAGTACCTGGCGACCGGAGGTGTTGCGAATGATGATCCCGCGTATCTCTTCCACGGTCCGGAACTCGTTGAGCATTCGCACCAAATAGTTGGCGTCGAGATCATAGAGCGAACCGCTGGCTTGGTTCAGGTTCTCTTGCTGCAGAACCTGGGTTACCTCGGTGATGGGGATGCCGAGTTCGGCCAGCTTCTTTTCATCGATCTCAACGCGGATCTGCTCTTCGCGACCGCCGGCGACCTTGATAGCCGCCACACCGTCGACCGATTCGAGACGCTTCTTCATCTCCTCTTCGGCCACGGTGCGCAGTTGGCTCAGACTCATCTCCGAGTAGAGCTGCACCCGCATGATCGGATCGTAGGAGGGATCGAATCGCAGGATGACGGGCTTCTCGACGTCCTCGGGAAGCGCGAGCAGATCGAGCTTCTCCCTGACCTCGATGGAGGCGAGATCCATGTTGACGCCCCAGCCGAACTCCAACACCACTTCGGATTGACCGGGCCGGGAAATCGAACTCAGGCGGGTCAAGCCTGCCGACACGCCCACGGACTCTTCAACCGGACGCGTGATGAGCGCCTCGATTTCCTCCGGCGCGGCGTCTTCGTAAGTCGTCTGAATCGTCAGCGACGGATACGAGATGTCGGGCAGCAGATTGAGCGCCAGCCGGTCCAGGGAAACGAACCCGAACAGGCACACGGCCACGACGAACATGGAGGTCGTAACGGGGCGGCGGACTGCGATTCGGGCCGGGAGCATGGCGTTGTTCTAAGAGGCCGTCCGGAAAATTGGATTACAGTTCAACGGTTGTCGTTTTTTCGCCCTCTTCGAGCGATCCTTGGCCGGCGACCACGACCATTTCCCCCTGACCAACGCCGGCGCGAACTTCCACGCTGGCGCCGTCTGCATACCCGAGTTGTACGGTTTTCCTGTGAGCGATGTCCTTGTCGGTTACAAATACGAACGTCTCCCCGTCCCGCTCAATCACGGCGGACTTGGGAATTAAGACCGCGTCCTGAACCGTGTCGGTCTTGATACTGACGCGGACAAAGGCGCCAGGCCGAAACTGGGCTGTCGGCGACTGAATTTCCGCTGTGACCTTGACCGTGCCCGTTTCACCATCCACCACGGGACTGACGCGCACGATGCGCCCGGCTACGGCGGCTTGACTAATGTCGAGCGTGATCGAAGCGACCTGGCCCGGCTTGACTGCTCGGGAGTCCGCCTCCGAGAGAAAAACATCGGCGTAGAGCGGCGAGAAAGCTGCCAGGTTGAAAAGCTCGTCGCTGGCGCGCACGGATTGGCCCAAATCAATGGAGCGCTTCACGATCGTGCCGGTGAACGGAGCCGTCACCTTGGCGTGCGCGATCTGCAGTTCGACCTTTTCGATTTCCGCCTCCAGTTCTTCGACCCGGAATTTATTCTCCCGGACCGAGGCTTCCTGGGAGCGCTCATCGTGGGTAAACTCCGCGAGTTGATTGCGGACCAGCGCCACGTCGGTGTCGCTCACCAATCCCTCGGCAAGCGCCTCCTCGTTTCTCTTCAGTTCAGAACTCTTGGCGGCGACCTGACTCTGCAGCTTTTCGCGGATGATTTGGGCGCTTTCTAGTTGGACCCGCGTTTGCGCTAGACGCTGGCGGGCCAGCTCAAGATCCACCTGAAGTTCACGGTCGTCCAGTTGGCAAAGCAGTTGGCCCGAGCGAACAAACTCGCCCTCTTCCACCGCGACCCGCTGGACGACGCCTTCGGAGCGTGACAGGATCGTGACGT
>CAMPKL010000586.1 GCA_946887065.1 uncultured Bryobacterales bacterium | reverse complement strand
CGCCTGGCTGCCGGTGGTGAGAACGCTGGCGATGCGTCCTTATTTTGGCGGGAGACTGGTGCTGTCGCATGCGCATCGTGCGTTTGATGATGAAGGCGAGATGACGGATGCGGTGACGAAGGACCGGCTGCGGGATTTTATGCGTGGGTTTGTGGAGTTTGTGGGGCAGAACACCAGATAAGACCAGTCAATCAAGCGTCTTTAGCGAAAGCGACGCAGCGTCTTTCACGAAGATTCGGTTGCCCGTGATCACCGGTTGTGCCCAAGTTGGACTGTCGGCAACGACGTAGCTCCGAAGTGGTTTGAAGCCGGAGCGGTTGGCCTCGGCGACGATTAGCTCGGAGTTGTCGTTCAGCAGAAAGAGGATGTTTCCTGCTTTGACGACGGCGGTGTTGTCCGCTTGGCGGGGCGGCCCCAGCCACAAGACTTCACCTGTCTTGGCGTCGAGAGCGAAGTACTGGTTGCGCGCGAGATGCGAGAGTCCGAATAGAGTGTCGGCAACCACAACTGGATTGCTGATGTACATCGAGACTTCTTTGGTTTCCCAAACGGTTTCGGGTTGCTCCGAGGTGGTCGGCCTGAAAGCGGCGACGCCCGAGCCGCGACTGCTGACGATGACTGTGTCTCCGTTGACGACGGGCGTGATCCCGCCTTGACCGCCGGACCAGGGGTAGCGCCACAGCAACCGTCCGTCGGCAAGCGAGACGCCGATCACTTCGCTAAGCGTCATCGAGATGACTTGGCGGGTTCCGGCTAGGTCGGCGACTATGGGGGCCGAAAAGAAACCTTGTTCACCTGCGGTCCACTTGGCCGCGCCTGTCTTGACATCGAAGGCCGTCAGTGGACCGTAGTTGCCGGGATGGGTGATGACGAGGCCCGCTTCGGCGACGGGCGATGAAGCGGCTCCGAATAAAGCGTGTTCCGGCGGATCGTCGGTGCGCCAAAGCAATTTTCCGGCTGAAGCGTCGAAGGCGGACACGATTCCGCTGATGCCGAGCGTGAACAACTTGCCGTCACGAAACGCGGGAGTCGCTTTCGGTCCTGCGCCGTGCGCTGCCGCCGCGTCAAAGGGAGTATATGGTGCGGCATAACCGGCGTGCCAGAGTTCTCGGCCGGTACTCGCCGAGAGGGCCGCCATGACTTCCTTGTCGCCGCGACGTACGAATACGTAGACGGTATTTCCGATGACGAGAGGCGTTCCATAGCCTTCGCCAACGTCGACCTGCCAGCGATGCTTTAGCGCTTTGGGCCAGACATCGGGTTCGCTGAAGGCGCTTGCCGAACCGTCGCGGCTCTGCCCGCGCCACTGCGGATAGTCGTGCGGTTCGTTCGTAGCCGCTCGTCCGTTCACAGCTGCGAGATAGAGAGCGAGAACTTCGCGGCGCGTCATGCGGACTACGCCGCCCCTTCGGTGAGTCGGCGCTTGCGCCGCCAGATCGAGGCGGCCAGCAGGTATCCGAGAGGACCGACCAGCGTGAGCGGCAAGGTTGGCAGGTGCTTGAGTAGCGGGACGCTAACACGGGTTCCATAGCCCGTTTGCATAGCCCACTCCTGGCAGGATTGAAGACTTCCCCAGGCACACAGCGTCACGCCCCAGTTCCGCAGAACCAGTTCGGCGATCGTTACAGACGCCGGCACCATCAAGAGAGTGCGCAACGAGCGGGGGGCGGTTGCGGACCGACTGCCTTGGCTCATTCCCCAGATGGATGGGAACAGAAAAAAGAGCCCTTGCAAGAGCAGCGGGTACGCCGGGCCAAGAGCTCCCCCGCCAAGGCGCGATTTCAAGAGCGAGACAGACCAGACGGCGAGACACAACAATATGCCGTTGACGGGAATTGTGCGTCGCGACAGCAAGGCGAGTAGAAACCCGACGGCCCACGACCAGCAAGCCAAGACGAGGTACTGATTGCCAATGGCGACGGCATACCCCAGCATGTCGCTCCTCGAGCCCGGGCTTTCGAGAAAGATTGGCGTCCAGTTGCTGACATAAATGAATAGGGGAACGGAACTGCTGGACGCGATGCGCTGAGAGGCCAGGCTCAACAGCAGGCCGAGGGGGAGCACCAACACGAGGAGCGTTAACCAAGGGCGCCAATCCGTCCAGAGTTGCAGTTGACGGCGGCTGACGAGGCCGAGGACGTCGCGGAGCCCTTGGGCGCCGGTGACGCCGAGTTCGGCGTGATCGCCGCGGAGCGCGTCGCGCTCGTGGGGCTCGAGGGCGAGGGAGAGCTTGTCGGCCAGCCACGCTGCGCAGGTATTCATCGGGCCGGCTCCCGTGACCACTTTGCGCCGCGGCTGGCTTGCAGGACGGCGTTGTAGAAGGCTTCGGCTTCGCGGGCGCCCTTGCCGGTGACTTGAACCATGCGCTTGGGGCGGCCGCCGCGTTGCGGCGTGGGGTCGCCCATGGAGGTCTTGATGAGGCCTTTTTGTTCGAGGCGGTCGAGCGTGGTGTAGAGCGAGCCGGCCGAGCAGTTGGCCTTGGTGGCTGCTTCGACGGCTTGGCGGATGGTGACGCCGTAGGCTTCGTCGCCGAGGCGGGAGGCGGCGGAGAGAACCAGGTATTCGAACTCGCCCAGCACAGTTAGTACTACATTGTAGTTATTTGTGCGGATGTGTCAAGGATTAGTTGCTCCTCCTGCATTTGACCCCTCTCTTGCGTTTGGGGCTCGGTTGGGTACGGCGAAGTCTGGCTTGGTGTCGCGTAGGATTTCGCGGATGTTGGTGCGGTCTTCGGCGGTGAGGCGGGCGAATCGTTCGCTCGTGTCTTGACCGTCGAGGACTTCTCGGAGGCGTTCGTAGATGCGCTCTTTGGCGGGGCGCTGGAATGCCGTCGAAGGAGTCGGAGTAGATGAGGAAGCTGAGCGGGTATTTGAACATGCGGGTTTGCATTTCGAGGTCGCGCAGGGAGCGTCCTTGTTTGTCGCGGGGGCCGCGTTGCTGGAAGTCGCGGGCGTAGTCGGACGAGCCTTCGATGGGATCGGTGAGCGGCTCTTCGTCGGTGTAGAGCATGTAGCCGACGAGTTCTTCGATGGCGACGTCGACGTGTTTGTGGTCGTCTTCGGTGAGTTGATCGAGAGACGCTTCAGGAACTTGCCAATCTGCGTTGGAGTTACTGAATGCTACTCGCGTTTCGTAGCCGACGCGGGTGATGAGGTTGAACATGCGCGTCTTGTGTTCGAGGACCATGAGCGAAACGACGTCGCTGGTGGGCTCGAC
>CAMPKL010000585.1 GCA_946887065.1 uncultured Bryobacterales bacterium | reverse complement strand
CGTACGACGAAATTTCGGCGGTCTTCCTTGGCTGGACGCCCGATAGATACCCGCCTGTGGCGCGCGCAGGGTCGCCGCCGCCGTCGAGCAGAGCGCGTCCGCCGTTGTGAGTCAGGTTGCCCAGCATAAGCATCTGCTCGCGGAAGGGCGCCATGGGCTTCAAGATTCGCGGCAATTCCCCCAGCGTCCCGGTATAAGTCGGGTTCCAGTATTCCATGATCGCGCCGATCGGCACGTACACAAAAGCCGTTCGCACGGGCGCTGCCGCAGCTTTGCCGAATGAGAACGCGGGCATCATGGCGTCGAGCAAGGGCAGCCCCACGGCTGTTCCTATCCCGCGAAGAAACGTGCGTCGTGGGAGCGCTTTACGGGTGACTATCATTAGCGTGCGACCTCCTTCGGCCATGTTACCTTTAGTGCGTCTGCGAAGGTTCCGCCCGCTGCATCTGGAACGGCATACTGCGAACCACTTCGCGAATCAATGTCTGAAAACGGTACTCGGACTCTTTCACCTTACGGTCGATTTCCGAAACCGTGATGCGGTCGGACGGCTGCAGGCCGCGGCCCAAGGCGTAAGTCAACATCTTCTGGCTAAGAGCATGCCCGAACTCCGGCAAGTTGTCCAGCAGCAGCTGGCGCAATTCCGCCGGAGTGGAGAAGGACTTTCCGCCAGGAAGCGTGCCGCTGGCGTCAATGGGGAACGCCCCATCCTCCGTCCTCCACGAGCCGATGGCGTTGTAGTTCTCAAGGCCAAAGCCGAGGACATCCATCTTGGAGTGGCAAGAGGCGCAAATCGGACTTTCGCGATGGGCCTCCATCTGCTGCCGCAAGGAAGCCGACGCGCCAACGGCCGCTTCATCAAGGGCCGGGACATCGGGCGGCGGCGGGGGCGGCGGCGTGCCAAGGATGTTCTCGAGGACGTACTTGCCGCGCAATACTACCGAAGTTCGATTAGGGTAGCTGGTCACGGTGAGCACGGAGCCGTGGCTCAAGATGCCGCCGCGCTGATCGCTCGTGAGCTCAACCATGCGGAACTCTTCGCCCGTTACGCCCTCGATTCCGTAATGCCGGGCGACCAGTTCATTGGCGATGGTGTAGCGGGCGTCGAGGAAATCGCTCAAAGGCCGGTTTTCGCGCAGCACGTGGTCGAAGAAGAGAGTCGTCTCGGTCTTTAGCGCATCGCGCAATTCCGGAGACCAGGCAGGGAACTTGTCCGGATCCGGGTGGAGAATATCAAGATTGCGAATCTCTAACCACTGTCCTGCGAAGTTCTCTGCGAGCGCGCTGGACTTGGGATCGGCAAGCATGCGGTTCACTTCAGCATCGAGTGTTTCGGGAAGGTGCAGTTTGCCGGACTCAGCCAACTCCAATAAGCGGTCGTCGGGCATCGAACTCCACAGGAAGTAGCTCAAACGCGACGCCAAATCGAAATCGGAGATGCGGTGGATGGCTCCGTCCTCCGGTGAGACTTCGACGCGGAATAGGAATTGGGGAGATACGAGCAGCGCCTGGAGGACCAATTGGATCCCATGCTCCGGGCTCTGGCCCTGCTGCCGCGCCAGATCATAGAATCTGGTCAAAGAGGCGACATCGACCGCAGTCGCCGGGCGCCGGTAGGCGCGGCGCACAAGCTGGGTGATGATGCGTTCCACGCAGACGGCGCCCGTCTCCGGGTCGCAAATAAGAACCTTCTTGCGGCTGGCTCGCTCCACCGTCGACGGATAAGGCCCATCGATCGAAATGGTCTCCGGAACCAGAGTCGGCGGCGGATCTTCGCCCCGCTTCGGGCGCGGTATCGGCGCGTTATCGCCGAGCAGTCCGGAGCGGAATACACGCTCGCCGGCTTCAATATAAATCCGCGCTTCTTCGGTATGCTCGCCGCCGTCCGGCGGGAGCGTCAGGGATCGCGTTGCAACCAACTTTCCGTCCGCCCAGATCCCCAGAGTCGGAGACAGCTTGTGCTCTTCGGGCAGAGTGCCCGTGAGCAGCACCCGAATGACGTATTCGGCGTCTACGCCTACCCGGTAGGTCGTCTCGGCAGTGTTGGCTTTGATGCGTCGTAGCGTGCGGTCGCTGCGGCGCCCCTCGAAATAAAATGGCTTGGGCAGCGGGTCGGCGCCGATCGTTGCGGATGCGATCCTCTCGGCTGCCTTGAGGTATTTTTCGATCAACACTGGAGAGACGGTCAGCGCTTCTGCGATGTTGTCGAATCCGTAGCTGGAATCGTCGGCCGGAAAATCTCTATCCGCCCAGAAATTAATGCCCAGTAGATCACGCACCGTGTTGGTGTACTCGCTGCGGTTCAGCCGGCGCGCAACGACCCTGCCGGGATTGGGGGTTGCGGCCTGATCGGCCTTATCGAATTCCCCCTGCACATAAGCGATCAGCGCATCGATCTCGGCTTGCGGGGGCCGGGGAATGCCTTGCGGCGGCATCGTTCCGCCCTGCAGCCTCTGGATAATCAGTTCCCAGTGTTCCCGGTCGGCGAGGGAACCGGCAGACTGAAAAGGCGTCAGATCCAAGCCTCCGGAGGCGACCTGATCGTTGTGGCACTGGGTACAGGTCTCTGCCAGGATTCGCCGCACGGTGCTATCGAAGCCAGCAGGCTCGGCTGCCTGCAACAAGGCCACCGACGCCGCGGCCCAAAGCATACGCATAATCGGGATTCGCATCCCGCGCGGCTTCCTGCGGAGGTGTGTTTCGTTCACTCTGGAGTGCCCTACTTACCACTGCAGAGTATACACCTTCTTTGCGGACCTATTCGGCAGCCGCACTATCGGTCAGTGCCGCTTCTTACAGAAGCTCGGCGAGGATGGCATTGGAACTCTCTGGAAGAATTTGCAGGGAGCGGAGTCTACCGCCAAAGGACGTTCTGCCAAGGTCTTCACGGTCTTGTAAGCCGGTCGTGCCAGGCTCAAGACAGCCGGAAGAGAAGTGCTTCCGGTCGAATTCCACGGCGCGCAGGCGCCGCCTGAACGACCCCGCATGCCGCTGGGCTTTGAAACCCCAGCCGAACGCTTGAACGCTTGTGTTGCATTGACCGCTTGAGCCGGCAGGACTCGTAGGAAGCTACTCGGCGAAGGCTGGCCCATCTTGACTGAGGAGGTCCCTGTCGATGGCTCACCGCCAGCGCTAAGGTCAGAATCTGAAGATGTCTCATGCTGCAGCGTCAATAGCACTTGCCCTTATCAACGACGTTTCTCAACGGCTGGTTGTG
>CAMPKL010000584.1 GCA_946887065.1 uncultured Bryobacterales bacterium | reverse complement strand
GGGAAGGCCATCGCGCTGCAGGTCTTGGCCGACATGATTGAACACGGCGAAGAAATCCCCGAACCGCTCAAAGGCCTATTCGCCGCGTGAGTATCTGGCGAGCGACCAAGGCCCGGCGTGTCTATGCCGCCTTGATCCGAATCGGCTGGACGCTGAAGAGACAGGTCGGCTCCCACAGAAAGCTTCAACGACAGGGCTGGCCCAACTACACATTCGCCTTCCATGACAGCGACGAGATCGGGCCTGTAGCGCTTGCAAGGATCGCCAAAGACACTGGACTCCGGCCTGAGGACCTCTAGCGTTCGCTACCGCGGCGTCAGCCGCAGCACCTGATTCGGTTCGTTGAGCAGCACCCAGATGGCGCCGTCGGGGCCGGTCTTGATGTCGCGGACGCGGCCGTAGCCTTTGAGGAAAATCTCTTCCTCTTCCACCGTCTCGCCGGCAAGTTTGAGGCGCTTGATCTCTTGGAACACCAACGCTCCCGCGAAAGCCTGGTTCTTCCACTTGGGGAACAGGTCGCCGGTGTAGAACTCCAGCGCGCTGATGCCGGGCGAGGGCTTCCAATATCTCACCGGCTGCTCCATGCCTTCTTTCTCGGTGATGTCCGTGATCGGCTTGCCGTCGTAGTCGATGCCGTAACTGATAACCGGCCAGCCGTAATTGCGGCCCAGGCGCAGGACGTTCAACTCATCGCCGCCCATCGGGCCGTGCTCGGTACCCCAGATTTCGCCGGTGACCGGGTGCTGTGCGATGCCCTGGACGTTGCGGTTGCCGACGGTGTAGATCGCCTGCAGCGCGTCGGTTCTGCCCGCGTAAGGGTTGTCCGTTGGGATCGAGCCGTCGCGGTTGATGCGGTAGGTCTTGCCGGCGGGCTTGGTGAGTTGTTGCACGTCGGCGTTCTCACGGATATCGCCGATGGTGAAGTACAGATAGCCTGCCTTGTCGAAGAGCAGACGGCAGCCCCAGCGGCCTCGATTGACGAAATACAGGTCGTCGGGAACGCTAAACAGTAACTCCTGCTCAACCCACTTGTGATCGGAGATACGGCCGCGAATAATGCGCGTCATCGCTGGGCGTTCTTCGGTGGGGCCGCTGTCGCCGAGCGGATGTACGTAGCCCACGTAAACCCAGCCGTTGTTCGCGTAGTCCGGGTCCAGGGCCAAATCCAGCTGACCGCCGGTACCGTACTGAATCGTCTCCGGCGTCCCGGTGATGGGCTCGGGGTCGAGCTTGCCGTCGATCAGCCAGCGCATGCCGCCGCGTTGTTCGGTGATCAGTGCGCGATGCTCATCGATGAACTCGATGCCCCAGGGTGCGGAACGGAAGCCTTCGGTTACCGGCCTTTCGATATGGACGGTATAGTCGGCAAGCTTGAGGGTATCCGGTTTCGCCGGCGCCGGCGGCAGCGTGTCGCGGCTGGCCAGGATGTAATCGACGATCGCGTCAACCTGCTCGGCCGGAATGACCTTCGACCAGGCGACCATCTCGGTGCCGGCGACGCCGTACCGGACAGTGCGAAGGAGTTGGTCCCGCGAACCGCCGTATTGCCAGTCGGTCTTGCGCAGCGCCGAGTGCTGGCCGCCTTCCATTTGCGCGCCGTGGCAACCGGCGCAGTAGTTCTGGTAGAGCTCGGCGGCGGGCTGTGCGTAGAGGCCGGCAGCCAGAAAGAGGGCAAGAATTACGGTCTTCATAGGCGCCAGTCAGTCTATCACCTTCCCCGGCTTCGGTCTGTTTGGATACTCACCCGCCCGTAACGGACTTGTCACGGCTAGGCTTTAGGCTACGTTAGTTGTGGGGTTATGTGCTCCCCAAGGCCGGGCGCGAGATGTTCCTCCTTCGAGTACGCGAGCCAGGGCGCGACGAAACCGTCGTGCCGATGCGCGGCGATCAACTGACGATCGGCCGGTCGCCCTCGTGCCGTCTGAGCTTCCCACAGCAGAAGGCTCTCTCTCGAACTCACGCTCAATTCGTCCGCGACGGCGACGGTTGGATCATCGAGGACCTGAGAAGCAGCAACGGTACGTTGTTGAACGGGTCGCGGCTGGAGGGGAAACACAGCCTGGAAGCGGGAGACAGCGTCCGGCTAGGCGAGCTCGAGTTGCTGTTCGAGCCCGTGGAAAGCGCCTCGGGGTTGGTCGGCGCTGAATTCGAGTCGGACACCGGCGCCGCCGCCAAGACTAGCTTCCAGTACACCGATCTTCACGCGATCCTGGCGCGTTCCCAAGGTGCGACGATGTTTGGCCGGTCCGATGCGGCGCGGCCCATCTCCGACGCCATGACCGCGCTGCTAAAAGTCGGCCGCGAGCTTGGCGCTCACCAGCCGTTGGAACAGCTATTTGAAACGATCCTGGAGCTGGCCGCCGACGCTGTCGGCGCCCGCCGGGGGCTGCTGATAACCGTCGAGGGAGGCGCCCTGGTGGTCCGCGCCCGAAGGGGCGAAAGTTTCCCCATTTCGAGAAGCATCAGCGATCGGGTGCTCCGCGAGAGAGTGTCGGTGGTCGTTGCCGACGTAGCGGTCGACCCGAAGTGGGAGTTGCATCAGAGCATCGTCGGTCAAGGGATTCGCAGCCTTATGGCGGCCCCGTTGCAAACGGACGACCGCGTCATTGGCCTGATCTACTTGGATTCCACTGGTACGTCACGGCCGTTTTCGTCCGCGGATCTTGAATTGCTCACGGTAATGGCCAACGTCGCGGCCATTCGCATCGAGCGCGAGCGGCTGGCCCTGGTCGAGAAGGAGCAACAGTTCCTGGAGTCGGAGTTACGCCAAGCTGCGGAAATCCAGCGCCAATGTCTGCCGGCAAAGGCGCCGCAGATCCCCGGCTTTACCTTGGCGGGCTTTAGCCAACCCTGCCGCACGGTGGGAGGCGATTACTTCGGCTACTTCGAGCGCGGCGATGGCCGCGTGTGTATCGTGCTGGGCGATGTTGCGGGCAAAGGCATGGCGGCTGCGTTGCTCATGATGAACCTGCAGGCGCGCGTGCAGATTCTAGCCGAAGACGTCGATGATCCCGCCCTGATCGCCGAACGTCTGAATCGGACATTGACGCCGATATGTCCGAGCAACCGCTTCGTCACGCTGTTCGTGATGATTCTCGATCCGGCGACCGGAGCGCTAGCCTACTGCAACGCGGGCCATGAACCGCCGCTGCTCATCGGTGCTCGCGGCGACGTCGAATCTCTGACTGCGGGGGGCGCCGTCCTTGGTCTGTTCGGC
>CAMPKL010000583.1 GCA_946887065.1 uncultured Bryobacterales bacterium | reverse complement strand
CCGGGCCCATTCGTCCACTGCCGGAATGAGCATCGCCACCAGCGGCGTGTTGTTCAGGAAGGCGCTGGCTGAGATTACCGGCATCAGCAATTGAATCAGGGCGCCCCGGACGGAGGTCGGGCGCCCAAAGACGCTTTGTGCGACCCAGTCGATTGCGCCGGTCTCCTGTAGGCCCCTGACGACGATGTAGAGGACGCCGACTGTGAGCAGGCCGGGGTTGCTGAACCCGGCAAAAGCCTGCTCAGCAGAGATCAAACCGAACCGCCATCCGTCCGGCCCGTACGTCGGGAGGGCCATCAGCAGGACGAGAGCTCCAGTCAAAAGCGCGTCGGGAGGCGTGCGAGTCAGCGCAAGCAGCAGCAGTACCAGGAGCGTGACGGCAAGCACGACGATCGCTTCGAGGGACATAGAGGAGGTCTATTAGGAATAATACCCTAATCTCGATCAACATACTAGAGATTGCCAAAACGAGTTAGCGAGCGCGGGTCCAGTGAATGGTTCTATAGACCGGTTTATAATGTCGTCGCTATATGAGCGCTCCTACAGCATCCTCGATGACGCCCCAGCCGGAAGCCGATTTCATGCATGTGGATGAGACCGATTTTGCGTCGATGTCGAGACCGGAGCAGATCAGACACCTCGAAGTAGAGGGGTACGTCGTCTTCCCGCGAATCCTGACGCCGGAGATCGTGGCCCAGGTCAAGAGCGAGATGGCCGATGCGGAGATGGCGCACACGAGCTACAGCACACAGCAACAACGTTCGGTGCGGCAGCCTCAGTGGGTGAGCAGGACGGTTGCCGAGTTGGTCGGCTATCCGCCTCTGATGGATTTCTTAAAAGACCTGATGGGGCCGGACATCGTGTTCAATCGCGGGTTCTACCAGCGCAGCTTGCCGGGCTGTCCCGGCATTTCCATGCATACCGATGGGCAGCCGCATGGGTCGAACCTGTTCGGGTATGAGGGGAGCTGTCCGCGGTTGGTGCGGGTCCTGTATTACTTGGATGATTTGAGCGAGAAGAGGGCGCCGTTCCGGCTGATTCCGCGTTCGCATATCTCGTTCCATGCCGAGGCCAGTCCGTATGTGCGCTATACGTCGCATCCAGAGGAGATCACGCTGATCGTGCCGGCGGGGTCGGCGGTGCTGGTTCCGTCGATGCTGTTCCATGGGAGTCATCCGAATTTGGACGAACGGCCACGGGAGTTGTTGCAAATGGGCTATCGGCCGGCATGGGCAGGACCGATCCAGCCGATTGAAGACTGGGATCCGGCCTTGGTGGCGGCGGCTCCGGACATTGCGAAGCCCTATTTGCAGAGCCTGAATACGACGGGACAGGCGTTTGAGCAAGAGCATAAACCGGCGGGTATGAAGTCGGAAGCGCCGGGCATTAACCCCAGCCGATGGGACAATGTCCGGCATGGTTCTTGATCTGTTCAAACTCGATGGGCGCGTGGCCCTGGTAACCGGGGCAGGGCGCGGTATCGGCCAAGCGTTGGCGCTGGGCTTGGCTCAAGCGGGCGCGGAAATCGCCTGCGTGACACGCACAGGGAACTCGGCCGAGACCAAGCGGCTTGTGGAGGCCTGCGGCAGACGTTTTGTGGATCTCAAAGCCGACCTGGGCGTTCCGGAGCAACGCAAGGGTCTGGCGGATCGGGTGGTTGCGGAGTTAGGCCGCCTCGACATTTTGGTGAACAACGCGGGCGTGACGGGGCGTTACCCGCCGGAAGATTACCCGGAAGACGCCTGGCGCAACTTGATGGAAGTGCATCTGCATGCCGCGTTCGACCTGGCGGTGCAGGCGTCCCAACACATGGATGGCGGCGGGAAGATCGTCAACATCGGCTCGGTCATGTCGTTTCAGGGCGGGTTGCACATCTCGGCGTATGCGTCGGCGAAACATGCGATTGCTGGGCTGACGAAGTCCTTGGCGACGTCTTGGGCGGCTAGGGGCATAAATGTGAATTGCATCTGTCCGGGGTATGTTGAGACGGAGTTGGCGGAGGCGTTGCAGAAGGATCCAGTGCGCGGGCCGCAGATATTGCAGCGGATTCCGGCGGGCCGTTGGGGCAAGCCGGAAGAGCTAGCCGGGCTCTGCGTCTTCTTAGCGAGCGACGCCGCGAGTTTCATGCATGGGAGTTGCGTCGTGATCGACGGAGGTTGGCTAGCGCGCTAGGCTAGCGTACGCGGCGGCGGTGGTAGAAGGCCTTCTCGCGGATGCCGAAATGGGGCACGAGGCCCTGGGCGTGTTGGCCGTAGGCGAGATCGAGGCGGATCATCTGAATGAAAGGGACGATGACGCGGAGCCCGATGCCGACGCCGCCGATGAAATTGTTGCTGAACTGATCGCCCTCGTTCCAGACGGTGCCGATGTCGCCGAAGACCGCAAGCTTGAGTCCGCCGTACATGGCGGCCCCGAAAATACGAAATGGCTTCGGCTTGAAGAGGTCGTAGCGGTACTCAACCGTGTTGATGAACTGATTCTTGCCCTCGCGTGCGTTGAGGTCGGACCAGCCGCGGATGCTGTTGGTGCCGCCGAGATGGGTATCGCGATAGATCGGAATATCGATGCCCACTGTTCCGGTGTGGAACGTCGAGAACGAGAAAAAAGTAAGAGTGTGGCGATCGGCCAGCGGCTGGTAACGGCGCAGATCGACGACGGTCTTGGTGAAGTCGCCTGCGCCGCCGAGCAGGCCGCCGAAGCGCGTTACGGAGAAGAAATGGTCCCAGCCGCGGCTCGGGTTCGACCATAAGTCCCGCGTATCGTAGGCGGCAACCATGCCAATGCCGGGCGTCGACTCGGTGGATTGTCCGGTGAGCGTGACTTGGGGCAGGTCGGCGTTGACGGTGAGGAACTCCAGGCGTCCGCCGAGACGCAAGCTCGGTCCAAATTGAAATCCGCCGCGGATTTCGCCTTCGACCGCTTTTTCTTTGAAGTGATCGAGTTCGTTTGTACGGCTACGGGCGTGGACTTCGCCGCCGTACCACGTCTTGTCGCGCAGTCCCCAGGGCGAGTCGAGCAGGAACTCGAGTTCTTGTTGTCCGCCAAGGCGTACATCGAGCGAGGCGGAGATGGCGCGGCCAAGTAAACTCGAGGCCTTGACGCCGGCGCCGACGGACACGCCGTTTTCTTCGACGAAAGAGAACGCGGGGAACGGAACGAAGCCGGCGGTTTCGACAACGTTGATGTCGACAATGACGCCGTCGTCTTGCGGCGCCGGCTCGATCCGGAT
>CAMPKL010000582.1 GCA_946887065.1 uncultured Bryobacterales bacterium | reverse complement strand
GCAGCGGCCCGGCTTCAGAAGCACGGAGCGTGAGTTGACTGGGTTCGAACAGGCTAAGCACACCGACGCGAACTTGCACGACGAGCAGCACGGCGATGAACAGCGCTCCGCTCACGGCCGGATATTGTACGCAGCCATCTCCGTTTGGTTGCGCACCAGCAGTATGCCGTCGGCGATGGCCGGTACGTTCCACGTCTTGCCTTCGAGCGCTTGGAACATGGCGACTTCTTCGTGGCCTTGCGGCGTCGCTTTGACCAGCACCACTTCGCCGCTCTCGGTGAGCACGACGATGTGATCGCCGGCAAGCAAGAGCTGACCGTAACCGTAGCGGCCGCCCTTCCACATGCGCTCACCGGTCATCACGTCGATGCAGGCCATGATCGATTCATCGAGCCCGTAGATGTAGCCGTCGTTCAAGACCGAGCTATTGAACTTATTGCGCATGGTGTTCTTTTCCCACACGACGTCGACGGTAAAACGGCCGCCTTGGGGAACGATCTTCAGCAGTTCGGAACCATGCCCGTAGGAGGACGAGACCCAAAGGTGATCGCCGTCGACTTGGATCGGCTGGGCGGAGTTGATGTCGTTATTGGAGTACCAAGGATGCTCCCACAACAGCGATCCGTCGGCGGGATCGAGACCTACGATGCGCTTGCCGCTGAAGTAGAGCACCTGTTGCTTGCCGCCGAGGGTTACGAGTTGCGGCGAGGCGTAGCCGCCCTTGTCGTCCTGCGACGTCCAGGCAATGGAGCCGTCGGCGACGTTGTAGGCGATGACGGATTTGTTATTGCGGCCGCCGGGGAAGACGACGACCTTGCCGTCGACGACGAGCGGCGCGCCGGACATGCCCCATTGTAGATTGCCGACGCCGGCGTCTTCGAGAATATTCCGCCGCCAGAGCAACTCGCCGTTGCGGGCGTTGAGCGCATGGAACTCGCCTAAAGCGCCGAGCGCATATAGCTTGCCGTCGCTCCAGGTAGGCGTGGCGCGGGGTCCGGGGCCGCCCATGGATTCTTGAAAGAGGCCGGGCCAGCCGTGTTCCCAGTGCTGCAATCCCGTTCGCAGATCGTAGGCGGCGACGACTTCGCGGTCGCGGCGCTGTTCGATGGTGTATACGAGCCCTTGCGCGACGACCATGGAAGCGTAGCCGCCGCCGACTTTCACGCGCCAGGGTTCGGGCAGCCCCTTGCTAGGCCAGTCTGTCTTAATGGCGTGGTCGTAGATGCCGTCGCGGCCGGCGCCGCGGTAGGAGGGCCAAGGAACAGAAATGGCACTCGCCGCGACCGGGCCAACAGCGATATGTTCGAGCTCCGGAGCAGCTTCAGCCGGCGCCGGTTCCAGTTCCGCGAGTTCGGTGGCCGCACGAGCGCGGTCGGCCTCGATGGCCGCGTAATGCGCCTCGTCATTTTGAAGACTGACCATCGGGATGCCGACGCCTTCGCCGCCCATTTCAACCTTCAACCCAACGAACTTATTGAGGATGAACAACAAACAGAAGCCGACGACGAGAACGATGACCAAGCTCTTGAGCAGTCCCAAGAAGATGCGCATAAGCCTCATTGTGAGGGAAGCCGCCGTTTCTCGCTAGAGAGGGCGGCGATGCGGCGATTGAGCGCGCATGTAAAGAAAGCGGACGGTCGATGAGCGGGACCTTTGCGCCAAGACGGCTGTGGGGTCGGGGTAACCGTCGTGTTTTCAGTCGGGGAACGTTGGCCCTGAACTTGCTCTCCATGTGTCGACATGACCTGCGCCTGCTCTCCTCTATTTCGGTTCATCGCCCTATTGCTGTTGACCGCTGCTCTGGGACGGGGCCAGGAGCTACGGCTTGGCGGAGTCGCCCTGGACCCTAGCGGGGCGAGCATCGCTAACGCGGTGGTGGAACTATCGGGACCATTCGGAGTGCAGTGTACGCAGACGGACGAGCAGGGCAAGTTCGAGTTAGAGTTGCTGGAGACCGGCGAGTATCGGCTCAATATTTCCGCGCCCAACTTCGACGCCTGCGTCATGCCGCTGACGGTGGAGGAGTCGCTGACGGAGATCGAGTGCGTGCTGCCGTTGCAGAGCCAACTCGCTTCGATTGAAGTCGTCGCGGAGGAGTCACTCGAGGAAGTTAATGAGCCAACGGAGAACGCCAACCAGGTTCAAATGGCTGCCGAAGATCTGCAGCGCCTCCCGGCTCTGGATGGCGACATCGTCGGAGCCCTGCAAGGTTTTTTGGACGGCGGCTCTTTGGGCAGCGACGGAGGCGGGCTGGTCGTGGACGGCATGGAGACCTCCGACCTGGGAGTATCGCCCTCGGCGATTCAGGAGATTCGCATCAACCAAGATCCCTACTCGGCGGAGTTTTCACGACCGGGCGATGGGCGCATTGAGGTGATCACCAAGAAGGGCGCTGAGAGCCTGCACGGCCAGTTCAACGTGAGGCTGCGCAACTACGTGCTGGATGCGCGCAATGCGTTCGCAAGCGAGCGGCCGGACCAGCGCCGCTTTGCAGTGGAGGGGAACCTTACGGGGCCCATCGGCAAGGGCGGGCGGCACTCGTTCGTGTTGAGCGGAGAGCATGATCGCGACCGCGAGTCGCAAATCGTTTTCGCGACTACGCTGGATGGAGCATTAAGACAGACGGTCTCGGCGCCCGCGATCGATACCGAGATGTCCGCACGCTGGGAGTTTCATCCGAACTACGAGCACGCGTTGTCGCTGCGCTACGAGTTCGAGCGCGAATCGGAGCGCAACAGCGGAGTGGGCGGTTTTTCGTTGCCGGAAACGGCGTCCAACGCCGAGGGCAGCGACCACGGCGCATATTGGAGCTATCGGCGCGTCTTCGGTCCGGCGAGTCTTTTGAGTTGGACCGGCCGCTTCGGTAGGCAGAGCGGCAGAGGCTGGAGCGTGAACGCCGCGCCAAGAATTGTCGTTCAGGATGCGTTTACGTCCGGCGGCGCCCAGCGTGACAGCAGCGAAACGGAATTGTATGCCGAAAGCGCGGGCACCCTTTCGTATCAGAAGGGCGCGCACGCCGTGCGCGTGGGTTTGCTGCTGCGCGACTTGGAGCGGACCCGGTTCACGGACCGCGACAACTATGGCGGAACGTTCCGGTTCGCGACCCTTGCGGACTTCGAAGCGGGGCGCCCGTTGTCGTATTCGTTCCGCGCGGGCGACCCTGACTTGACGCTCTGGAACGTTGCGGCGGCCGGATTCCTGCAAGACAACATCAGACTGGGCAAACGGTCCA
>CAMPKL010000581.1 GCA_946887065.1 uncultured Bryobacterales bacterium | reverse complement strand
ATGTTGATGCAACAGCGATTGGGGCTGAAACTGGCGCAAAAGCCGGTGCTGACCCAGAGTCTCCGCCAGCTAGTCAAGCTATTGGCGCTAAACAAACTGGAGCTGAAAGAGGAGATCGTCCAGGAACTTGAAGAAAATCCGGTTCTAGAGATCAATTCCGAATCCGAGCCTGTTGAGGCGTCCCTGGAACAGGCTGCCGAGGCTGAGGAAGCGCGTGAGAGCGAGCGGGACGGCGACTCACCGGGCGAAGCATTCGAGGATATTGACCTCGCCGCCTTCTTCGACGATTACCTCGACGCCGGTCCTCGGGGCCCGACGCCGGAACTGGCGGTCGAAAAGGCTTCCTTCGAGACGTTTCTTTCCAAGGCGACCACTCTTACGGATCACCTCAACTGGCAGTTGAGCATGACGGACACGTCCGAAGAAGTCCGTGCGGCGAGCGAAGAGATTATCGGCAACCTGAATGAGGACGGCTACCTGACGATTTCGCTGGAGGAGACCGCCCAAAGCGCCGGCGTTTCCCTTAAGGCGGCGCAGGAGGCGTTGTCGGTCGTCCAGGAGATGGACCCGCTCGGCGTCGGCGCCCTTGATTTGCAAGATTGCCTGTTGATTCAGTTGCGTTCCGCCGACGCATCGAACGGCGTCGCGGGCATGCTTGTGCGCCAGTGTTGGGATGAACTTCAGAACGGCGCGGACATCGTGAAAATGGCGGCGACTCTCGGCAGACCTGTGCGTCACGTCAAGATTGCGCTCGACGTCGTGCGGCACTTGGATCCGCGCCCGGGCCAGCGCTACAACGCGACCGAAGTTCGAACTGTGGAGCCGGACGTCGAGTTCGCACGTACTCCTGACGGAGGCTTTCGCGTCGTGCTGAACGAAGACGATGTTCCGGATCTGCGATTGAATAGGGGTTACCGGGCGCTGATGAAGCGCGGCGCGTCGACGAGCGAGGTACGCGGCTACATACGGGAGCGCTACAGCTCGGCGATGCAGCTTTTGAGGAATATCGAACAACGCCGCCAAACGATCCGCGGAGTTTGCGATGCCATAGTGAAACGGCAGATCGGATTCTTGGCGAACGGATTGGAACAGTTGAGACCGATGATGATCAAGGATGTCGCCGAGGAGATCGGCGTGCACCCATCTACCGTCAGTCGCGCGGTCGCGAACAAATACGCGACGACTCCTCATGGCGTCTATGAACTGCGCTACTTCTTTTCAGAGGGCGTGCAAGGACCCAGCGGCGATGCGATGCCGCTGATTCTGCTCAAACGCAAGGTGCAAAAGATCATTGAGAATGAGGACAAGCGAAAGCCCCTAACTGACGACACGATAAGCGATATGCTTCGCGACGACGGCATTCATGTTACCCGCCGGACCGTTGCCAAGTATCGCGAGGATTTGAACATCCCGTCGACGCACAAGCGCCGTCAGCGCGCCTGATTCGACGCGGCGGGACGGGACGGAGCGCTAGACGATGCAAGTAACCTACACGGAAAGACACGCCAAAATCAGCGATGCGGAAAAGAAGAAGGCGGCTACGAAGTTTGCCAAGATTCATCGGATTCTTTCGGCCAACCGGGATCTGGAAGCCCACGTCATCTTCTCGAAGAACGGGAACGACGTTGAGGCGGAAGTGACGCTGTATGCTCTGCACCACACGCTTGTGGTCACCGATCGCAACGGTGACGCTTTCACTGCCCTAAACCATGCGTTGACCAAGTTGGAAAAGCAGGCGGTAAAGAATAAAGTCAAGCTCATTGAGACGAGGCGGCCCTCTCGCCAACGAGGGGACTTGTCGCAGGCGGTTGCCGCTGTTTTGCCGAAGATCGCTCCCGAGAAGCCGAACGGAAATCGCGTGGTAGCGGCCCGCAAGATGGTTTCGAAGCCCTTAACCATCGAAGAGGCGCGAATCGTACTCGATCAGAAGGACCGCGATCAGGTTACCTTCCGCGACATGGAATCTGGACGGATTTGCGTGTTGCTGCGACGCCGCGACGGCAACCTGGAATTGATTGAGATGGAGTCCTAGCGGGGTCTATCCTCACCGCGATCCCGGCAGGGCCGGCCTGCACCTGGGTAGAATGTCAGGATGGTTCGGCTGACGTTACTAACCCTTGTTTTTTCTGTGGCCCTGGCGGCGCAGCTCTCGCCCTTGGACACGCCCAAAGCGGAGAACGGAACCGAGGTCGCGCCTCCGTCGAACGCACTCAATAAGTCGGATCTGGAGTTCTACGTACGACATTTGTATGTCTATGGGCCCCCGATCGAGATCGAGATCGCCGACTTTGTCGAGGCAGAGTTGCCCGGGTTGCTGAAGACCACGGTTACCGCCTCCTATCAAGGATCGACGCGGCAGCATAAGTTTTACGCCACGGCCGACGGCAAAAACTTGATCGAGGGAGCCGTTTATCAAATCGACGCAAATCCCTTCAAGCAGAACAACGCGACGATCGATACGCTGGCCGCGCCCGCCTTTGGTAAGGAAGGCGCCTCGGTCGTCGTCGTGGCGTATAGCGACTTCCAATGCCCCTACTGCGCCCAAGAAGCGACGGTCCTTCGGAATCAGCTTAAGAACGAGTACGGGGACAAAGTGCGGGTTTACTTCAAGGATTATCCTTTGCCCATACATCAGTGGGCCATGGATGCTGCGATTGCAGGCCGGTGCATTTACATCCGGGAACCAGAGAAGTTTTGGAATTATCACGACTGGATCTTCGAAAACCAGAAGAACGTTACGCCTGACAACTTCTCGTCCAAGGCGGCGGCGTGGGCCAGCGAGCAGGGTCTGGATTCGCTCGCTTTCGCTCAGTGCGTAGGCAGTAAGGAAACGGCGGCGCAGGTCGAAGCGTCCATGGAAGAAGGGCGCAAGTTGAATGTGACCTCGACGCCGACGCTGTTCGTGAACGGTCGGATGCTGCCTGGTTCCCAAGAGTGGCCGCGGTTGAAGGGCGTCATCGATTACGAGTTGGACTACCAGAAGGTGACCAAGAATGCTGGTGATAACTGCGGCTGTGAGGCTGAGGTCGGTTTCCCGCAATAGCCGGCTGCTCATGATGCCAATCCGACGTCTTCTCCTGGCTGTCTTGGCGGTATTCGTATCCGCATCGGCGGTAGCGCAGGTCGCTACGCCGGAGGCCTATCTCGAAGACGTAAAGTTTTTGTCTTCGCCCGACTTGCGCGGCCGCGGCGCCGGTACGCCGGAATTGGATCGGGCCGCGGCATACATCGCAAAGAAGT
>CAMPKL010000580.1 GCA_946887065.1 uncultured Bryobacterales bacterium | reverse complement strand
AGCCGTAGGCCCTGGTCGAAGAACTGCTGGGCTTGCGGAGATTTCGTGGTGATCGACAGGTGCGCCGTGCCGATGCCGTCGAGGACCGGGGCGATGGGTTCGGTCGCCGTGGTCGGGTCGGCGTTGAGCGCGACGGGGTCGAAGGCGGCATGATGCTGGGCGAAGGCGAAGCTCGCGAAGAGAAGAAGGAGAGAGAAGATACGGGTCATGGCGGTGGCCTCTTTTGGTCCATACTATACAAACTGGTTGGTATAAATCAAGAAGAAAATCGAGCTAGTTGGAGACGACTGCTGCGCGTGGTCGGGGACAGCAAGCTTGCCTGTCCCCTGCGGGCTACTCCAGATCGGCGAGGAGTTTTTCGCGGAGTTTGGGGAGGTTGCCTTGGACTTTGCGGGGGATCGTTTTGTCATCGGCGGGTAGGGCGGCGATGTCGGCCTTGCGGGGCAGGGCGATTTCGTCGAGGTCGTCGAGCGCGTTGAGCGCGGCGCAGGCGACGTAGAAGCCGTGGACTTCAGGGTTGGCGAGATCCACGAGGACGTCGAGGGCTTTGGCCGATTCCTCGGGCGTGCCGTGGCGGGCGAGGGCTTCGGCGGCGGGGATGCGTACGTCAACGATGTCGTCGGAAAGCGCGCGGACGAGTTGGTCGTGGAACTTCGCGACGCCGTCTTTCTTGCGCATCAGGCCGCCCATCGCGGCCCAGTAGCGGCCGGCGCTGTCGAGGCTGTTGAAGCCGGCGGCGATCGTCGCGAGGGTGGCGTCGTCGTTCTTGAGCGAGGAGGCGGCTTCGGCGACGAGGCGTATGCGCGCAAACGGATAGCTGCCGTTGTTGTGTCCCATCTCGTAGGGTGTTGTGCCCACGGAGCGCGAGTGGATTTGATTCTCAGGCAAGAAGCCAAGGTCGCGGATGCCGGCTTCCCAGGCGCGCAACGCGCGGCTCATGCGTTCGACGATCGAACTGTTGGCCGGGTCGGCGGCGATGTTGCGAATCTCGTCGGGGTCGGCTTGCAAGTCATAGAGTTCCGCCGCGGGCTTCTCGCGCCAGAAGAGCGCTTGGGGCGCACGGGATGTCTTGTCTCCGCCGAAGAGCTTGAACCAGGCGGCGGTTGCGGGCGTCTCGAACTGATAGGCGACGTGCTGGCCGTAGATGCGGTGAGGCATGTACTGGCGTATGTAGACGTAGCGCCCGTCGGTGGCGGCGCGCGTGAAGTCGGGGCGCTCATCCATCCGTCCGCGGAAGGCGAATTGGTAGTGGGGGGCATCGGCGATGTAGCGTCCGGCGAAGGCGCGGCCTTGCATATGCGCGGGCGGCTCGATGCCGGCGAGGCTCAGCGCGGTAGGCGCGAGATCGATGAAGCCGATGAGACGATCGCTCACGCCGCCGGCTTGGTAGTCAGGCGGGGCGAGATGGCGCCACTTCTCGGGGAAGTAGACGATGAAGGGCACTTGCAGGCCGGAATTGTAGACGGAGCGCTTGCTGCGCGGCAGGCCTGAACCGTGGTCGGAGTAGAAGAAGACGATGGTGTCTTCCGTTAGCCCATCTTCACGAAGCTGGTCCAAAATGCCGCCCGCGAGGGTGTCGATTTCGGTGATCTTGTCGTAGTATTGCGCCCAATCTTCCCGCACCTCTGGGACGTCGGGGTGATAGGCGGGGAGCTTCACTTTGGCCGGGTCGTGGATCTTGGTGTGCGGACGCAGACGGATTTGGCTTTCGTGCGATTGGTTGAAATTGAAGACCGAGAAGAACGGCTGGCTGCCGTTGCGCTTGCGCCAGTGGGCGGTGTTGCTGGACTCGTCCCATGTCTGGCCGGGTTGGATGATGTTGTAGTCTTCTTTGACGTTGTTGGTGGCGTAGTAGCCCGCCTCGCGCAGGTACTCGGGATAAAGGCGAATGCCGGCGGGCAGGGCTACTTCCGAGCGCATGTGCTGGGCGCCGATGCTGGGCGGATACATGCCGGTGATGATCGTCGTCCGCGCCGGCGCGCACACCGGCACGTTGGACCAAGCCATGCGATAGCGCATGCCCTTTGCCGCGAGCGCGTCGATGACTGGGGTTGTGGCGAATGCGTCTCCGTAAGCGCCGACATGCGGGCCGTGATCTTCCGAAGTGAGCCAGAGGATGTTGGGCCGCTCTTGGGCCGCGAGCGCGGAGGCGAGGATGAGGAGAAGAAGAGAGCGCTTCAGCATTGCGCCTCATATGCTAGCAACTCGGTTGAGCCGTGAGTCGCTTGGGCTTGAACCTGCGGGCCGCTGAATTTGGGAAAGTATATGAGCCGTGGCGCACCGAGACGAGTCGCATCCAACGCTGGGAACCGCCGTTCAGGACGGAGCGACCGCAGGGGCTTTGCCTGAGCCGCCGCCCGTTCGCAGCTTCGAGTTGCATCCGCCGCTGAGCGACGGCGGACGCCGTTGCCTGAGAACCCTAATCGCGAACTCCAATACTCAGCTTGCACGCGAAGCTGCCCGCTACCCAGAGAGCATTTATGCAAGCACCGAGCCGCTGACGGAGGCTGACTTCGAGTACTACTGTGATGCTGTCGTCAACTTCCGCTGGAGCGAGGAATGGCGATCTACCGAGAGCAGGCGCGGGTATGGCGTTTTCGGTATGCCGGCGCCGCTGGCGGAAGTCCATGAACTCGAACCGGTCCAGTTCGTTCGGCTGTTGGCTGTCTGCGGCGTGTTGGGCAATCGCTACCTTCATCCGCTGGCAAGCGACGTGCTGGATGGCTATCGGCAGCGGTCAAGTTGGGCGCTGACTCTTGCAGAGTTCGCGGCAATCCTGCAGTCGATCGGCATGAGCGGGGACATGATCGCCCACACGTACCTCGATTCCTACGTCTGGTTCACGGCGCCGTTTCGTTGGGGACCCGAGGCAACGTGGCCCTACTTTGCGAATCGGCTTGGTGCGGTAGCGCGGGCCTTGGAGGGTAAAGCGAGTGAAATGCCAGCCCCTCTGGTAGTGGATCTCGGGGACGGCCAAATTGATATACGAGCGCACGATGAAGTGTTCATGGCGCATCGGGTAGAGAACGCATTCGATGTGCTCGATTGCTTCCCGTCGGTCCCTGCGCCGCTTGAGGCGCGACTGTGGGAGATGGCCTTGGGCCCGGCCAAGATCCGGCGACCGCGCGCCCAGAGGATCACGACACCGCATGAGCTTCCAGAACCACAACGAACGCCGCGAAGCCGCTGAGGCCGCCAAGAAGGCGATGCTGGAAAAGTTCAAGAACAAGGCGCCGGCGCAAGTC
>CAMPKL010000579.1 GCA_946887065.1 uncultured Bryobacterales bacterium | reverse complement strand
CGTGATCGGCGCGCAAACGATGGGAGCCGCAAAGGTTGAAGACGACATCCGCCTCGCGGTAGAGCTGCGCGAGTCCCGCTAAGTCAAGAGCGCCATGGCATTCGTTGGTCTTGCAGTCGGGCCGGTAGACCCAGCGGTCGCCCAGGCCGATGGACTCCATGTAGCGCTGGGTGAATTCCAGATTGCCCTGGATCTGCGACGTGGCCCACCAAGTGGTCGGGCTTAAAGGGGGAACGCTGGAGTCTTCGACGTACCAAACATCGAAGCCGAGCCGCCGGAAGCCCGCCAAATACTGCAGAACCTGCCAGGTCATCCCGCCGAAAGGCCGGGCGACCAGGAAGCCCCAGACCACGATCTTGCCTCTCGTCGCAGGGGGATATTGATTAGGCAGCCTCACGTTGTCGCCTCGGGTGCGGCGGCCCGCCGAGCGGGCTGCGACATCAAGAGAAACTCACTCAGCCTTGAGTGCGGCGGCAGCTCGCGGCACTGCGGCCGTCAAGCGCTCGCGCACGGCCCGGACCGAACGGTTCAACTCGTCGACATAAGCGGTCCGTTTGGAGGCGAGAAGATCAACCCTTTCGCAGACCTGGCTCGGATCCAGTCCATCGGTGCTTACTGAGAATGGTTCCCAGTCAATGGAACGGCAGAAGTCGAGGACCTTGTCCCGATAGTTGAGTGCGACGAACGGCACGTTGCGGCAGGCTGCAACGACGCCGACGTGCAGCTTTTCGCAGACCATCAGGTCGAACTTCTTCACCGATTCCAAAGCCTTGTTGTAGTCGTCATGCCAGCGCTCGATCGCTTCGACCGGCACGTTCTCGGCGACGTGCTCCAGCACTTCATCGTCCGGCTGCCATGCGCTGACCAGAGTGATCCGCCAACCTCGGCCGGCCAGCTGCCGCAGCGTCTCGATCATGGTTTGGATCAGGCCCGGTTCGTCGAATCCGTAGAGCTTGCCCCAGGTGCGTCCCAAGTTGACCGCCAGCCGTCCGGTTTCAGGTCGGGCGAGCGCCTCTGGTTCGGCGAAGTAGAGAGCCGAGTCTCCGATCCATTCCACGCGGTCCGGATCCGCGCCCCAACCGAGGATGCGCTCTTCGGAAACCGGTCCGCGCACGCCGATGAATCCGCAATGGGCCAAGATTTTCGTCCACTCGCCGATGTGGTCGGAACCGGAAATCTGCGGGTCGGATGCTCCCGTCCCGAAGATCGCCGTCGGCAGACGTTTCGACATCTCGAGCAGACCGGGATGCTCAGGCGCGGGGGTGATGAACGTGCCGCCGCCGACGATCACGGCCTCGGCTTGGTCAATGTATTGCCCGAGTTCAAATTGACTCCCGAACATCTGTTCTTGGGCGGCCCAGATCATGTCGTCGCCCAGATTGCCGTGCCATCTCCAACTGATGCATTCGGTGCGCCGTTTCCTCGGCGAGTCCATTCCGGGGTTCGGCGGCGTCGGTTTGGGTAAGGTTGTTGGCGCCATGACTACTCGTTCTCCTTGCTCGCCGGCTAGTTCGACATCATGGTTCCAAACTCAACCGGCCTCAATCTGAAAAGATCGCCGTCACCATCAACGACTGTCGAGACCCCATCGGTCGTTTCAAATGCGTAGCCGTTTTCGAGACGAATCACACGGTCGGCGAGACGGGTGGTCGAGGGACGGTGGGTGATGAGGAAAGTGGTCCGCCCTTCCGACAATCGTTCAATGCCCTCCAGCAGCGCCGCCTCAGTCACGGCGTCGAGCGCGGACGTCGGTTCATCCAAAATCAACACCGGAGCGTTCTTCAACAGCGCGCGGGCGATCGAGAGCCGTTGCCTCTCGCCGCCGGACAGGGTTGCACCACGCTCGCCGATGACGGTGTCGTAGCCCTTCGGAAGGCGGCGGATGAATTCGTCGGCCCTAGCGGTGGCCGCCGCCGCGATGACTTCCTCCCGGGAGGCCCCCGGCGAGGCGTAGGCGATGTTTTCGGCGATGCTCAGCGGCAGCAAAAAGGGCTCCTGATGGACAATGGCGATCTGCGAGCGCAGGCTGTCGAGCTTCAAGTCGCGCACATCGTGTCCGTCGAACCGGACAATACCGTTCCAAGGGTCGTAAAAGCGCGGTATCAACGAGGCCAAAGTGCTCTTGCCCGAGCCGGTCGCGCCGACCAAGGCGATCGTTTCGCCGGGTCTAGCCTCCAGCGAGACGTTGCGCAGGATCGCGGGCTCGCCGGTTTTGTAGCCGAAGGTGATTCCCTCCAACGCGACGTGGCCGCGGCGCACTGCAGGGCGTGGCCCCGGCAGCGGTTTCGCGTCCGGGGACTCTTCCACCAAATCGTTCGCATCCAGGACTTCCAGCAGGCGCTTCGACCCGGCCGCGGACGAAGCATAGCCGGTGGACACCTGGGCCAGGTTTTCGAGCGGCGCGTACAGCGAAGCGAGATAGCTGAGAATGACCAGCAGGCCGCCCAAGGTCAGGTCGCCGTCCAGGACGCGCGTGCCGCCGATAATCATGATCGCGGCGCGGCCGATCGCGGTGACCGTGCCGGCGCTCGCGCGGAACTGCACTTGCGATGCGATGGTGCGCATAAACGCGCGGCCGGTGCGATTGGTCAACTCGTAGAATCGCTGATCTTCGTGTTCCTGTCTGTCGAAGGCTTGGACGATGGGCAAGGCGGTCAACACTTGTTCGGCTTGCGCGGAAACCTGTCCTTGCAGCCTCATCTCCTCGTACTTGCGTTCCTTCATCGGCTTCGAGAAGAGGCGGATGCACAGGACCATGCCAGGAACCGCGCACAAGGCGATTGTGGTCAGGGTCGGATCAAGCCGCCACATGATGAAGAACATGAAGGCGAGGTTCGTCATCGAAGTCAGCAGCGGCACCCAGACTTCGAAGATCAACTCACGCACGCACTGGCTGTCAGTGGTCACGCGCTTGACTAGATCACCGGCGGCCTTGCCCGTGTGATAGCGCAGAGATAAGCGCTGCAGGTGCGCGAAGACGTCCGCTCCAAGCGCATAGACCATGCGGCTCGATACGCCGCTCTGCACGTATCCGCGAGCCATTCGAGCGATCCACGAGGTCAGGAACAGGAAGACGGTGCCGGCGGCGAGCCAAGCAATGACCGCGGACGGCGCCATGCTTTTCGACCATTCCGCAATCCACGCGGCGGGAAACGGTTCGTTGGCGAGAACGGAGTCGACGATCAACTTCAGCGGCCACGGCTTAATGACGTTAAGCGCCGCATCGGCGAGCGTCAGGCCGACGA
>CAMPKL010000578.1 GCA_946887065.1 uncultured Bryobacterales bacterium | reverse complement strand
GTAGGCCGGCAAACAGGCGGCGGCCAGACCCGCTAGGCGCAAAGGCCAGCCGGCTGGAGTTATGCGCGCCGCCGAGGGAACGGCAAGCGCAACAAGAAGAGCCGCCTGGACGTAGAAGTAGAGCTTCGTCACCGCCGTAAAAGCTAAAAACTGGCCCCCGACCGCGGCAGCAATGAGTCCTGCCGCGAGGAAACCCGTCCACGGCGAACCCGCCGACCGAGCGCTCCACAACGAGACCCCTCCGGCAAGCAACACGCCTGCCAAGGCGAGCACGCCGGGCAGACCCTGGCCCGTCCAAGCGTCGAGGACGATGTTGTGGGCCGACTCGTAGTAGCGGTCCGGAAATGCCTGTGCGAGGTCGACGGACTGATAAGCCAGGAACGCCGCGGAGAAGGTTTCCAACCCCCACCCCGAATGCCAGCGGGCCGCGCCCATTCTCGCGGAATCGCGCCAAAGCAGGAGCCGCCCTCCGCCGGCTGGATCCTCGACAAACCAACGTGTTCGCGCTCGCAACTGTTGGCCTGCAGGCGAGGAGTAGAATCCCCACCCCGCGCAGACGAGCAGCACAACCGCCAGCACGCTGCGCAGTCGAAAACGGGGACGCGACCAGATCAGCAGAAAACCGACGCCCGCGGCCAGACCGGCAATCGCCGATCTCGTGCCGCTGAGCACGATTGCCGCCGCGGTCAGTGCTGCCGCTACAACTCCGATGCGGCGCCAGAGTGCGGATGACTCCAGCCGCGCCAAGGCCGCCCCAGCGAAAAACCCATGCATCAGGAAAATGGCAAAGTAGCCGGCGTGTCCCAACGTTCCGGGAGTTCGCACGATCATCCATTCGCCCTCGCCGATTTGATAACTCTCAGCGGCGAGAAAAGGATCGAGACCGAAGTATTGAGCGATTCCGTAGAGAGCGCCAATCGCGCCGGCCAAAGAAATCGTGCGCAGCAGAATGAGTACACGATGCTGCGAACCGGCGGCAAAGCTTGCCAAAGCCGCGGCTATGACCAACAGCGAAAGCTCTTCGAGCAGACCGAGCCGGCGCCAACTGGAGCCAAGGTGGGACAATCCGCGGTCACTCGACAGCAGCGTCGAAGCGACAACCGACGCGGCTTGAAGCGCCATCGCCGCGAGCAAGATTCGGCCCGCCGTGTGAGAGCGGACAACGCGCAGGTGGGGAATCCATTGCGGGCCGCCGGCAACGACGGCGGCGCAACCGAGCAGCAGCACGACGATCTTCGGCGTGACGTCGTAGAAGAAGAAGACCCCTGGCGAGAGAAGCAGTGCGGACAAGGCGAGTGTGCAGCCGATCGCGATGACCAAGGCGGCGGAGAACGGACTCCGCTCTTTTCGCTTAATATCCGTAAACTCTCGGGACCCGGAACCCACGCCTTTTGTGCTACTTGCGGCTTTTGGGGGCTCGGCCTTCGACAATGCAATCTCCGAGATAGTTTATGTTGGACGGAGCCTCACAAGGCTATCACAGGAGGTTGTGAACTCGTCCAGTGGTGTGCCGTCGCGGTAGTCGGGCGCGCTCGTTGGAGTTGGGCTTCGTGCTCGCTCTTGGGCTGAGTTTCGCCGTCGCCGTCTGCCTACGGCTTGAGTCCGGACTGTTCCTGATCTCGGACCGTTCGGATCTTCGCGCCTATGCAGCATTCGGCGTGTTTAGCGCAGCGGTTTGGGCCGCGCTAGCTTCTCGCCTTTCGCTGTCCACGGCGATCGTCGACGATCGCGCTTCGCGTCTGTGGCCGCTTCGCTTCATCCTCGCCAATATTGGAACTTTAACCATCGTCTCAACCGCGGCGTTTTTCTGGAGAGGTTATTCGTTCTCGCTGACGATCGTTTTGGCATGGCTAACGTTCTCGATCCTGGGGATCCTTTTGGCCTTCGCCGCTCGCCGGTGGGCAACCCGCCGACTTGCATTCGAGACGTTGCCTTTTGACCCCGCCCGTTCGTTTGACTACGATGTCGCTAAGCGCGGTTTCGATGTCATCGGCGCAGCTCTATTGTTGATTGCCGCGGCGCCGCTGTTGGCGGCTTGGTATGTGTGTGCGGTCTTCAGTTCCGCCGGCCCCGTGCTGATCCGCCAGGAACGCATCGGGCGCCTGGGGCGACGCTTCGATCTGCTCAAGCTGCGTACGTTGCCGCAGGAAGCGCTTGCCACCGCCGACCGTGATTGGGCGGTCCCGGCAACCTCCAGCGCGATGGCATTCGTTCGGCGAATCGGCCTCGACGAGTTGCCGCAACTGTGGAACGTGCTGCGCGGCGAGATGAGCCTTGTCGGACCCCGGCCTGAACGCCCCTATTTCGTGGAACGCTTCACTAAAAGGTTCCCGAACTATCCGGCCCGGCATCACGTGCACGCCGGCATCACCGGTTGGGCGCAGATCAATGGACTGCGCGGCGACACGTCGATTGCCGACCGACTGGAGCATGACTTGCACTATTCGCGGCACTGGTCGCTCGGTCTCGATGCGTGGATCTTGCTTATGACCGTCGGGGCGGTCGCGCGAGACTTGTTCGCCGCTGGAAATCTCAGTGAAAGGGCGCTCGAATGACCGGCACGCCGTGACGGGCGCGCACAGCGGCGGATTTGACCCCGCCGAGATTCGTGTCGCCTTTGTACACGACTGGTTGACGGGCATGCGCGGCGGCGAGAAAGTCTTGCTTGAGTTGTGCCGGCTCTTCCCGCGTTCGCGAGTCTATACGTTGTTCTGGAATCGCGGTTCGGTTCACCACGAGATTGAACAGCGCGTCGCTCAGGTTTCATTTCTCGGCAAGCTGCCCGCCGCGGCCGAACATCGTTACTATCTGCCGCTATTCCCGGCGGCGGTTCGTTCGCTTAAGGTCGAGCAAGCCGACTTGGTAATCAGCAGCAGTCACGCCGCCGCGAAAGGCGTGCGGGTTCCGCCCGGCGTCCCTCACCTGAGCTACGTGCATACTCCGGCGCGATATCTGTGGGATCAGACCGGCAGCTATTTCGCCTTCGGCACGGGACTGCGTTGGAAGCGGACGGCCCTGTCGCTAGTTGCTCCGTATTTGCGCCGATTCGATGTCCGGTCGACGCAGCACGTCGATCGCCTCGCGGCCAACTCGGACAACGTGCGCAAGCGCATCAAACAGGTCTACGGCCGCGACGCACAAGTCATCTACCCGGCGGTGGACGTCAATTTCTTCAGTCCAGACCCGGACGTTGCGACCGAAGATTTCTATCTCGTCGTTTCCGCGCTCGAACCCTACAAACGCATCGAT
>CAMPKL010000577.1 GCA_946887065.1 uncultured Bryobacterales bacterium | reverse complement strand
GCGTGAGTTGGTTTGAAGCCGCCGCCTATGCCGAGTTCATGGGCAAAGCGTTGCCGACGGTGTATCACTGGCGGCAAGCTGCGATCTACCAGACGATCTCCTCCGAGGTCGTTCAACTGAGCAACTTCCACGGAAAGGGGCCGGCCGCGCCCGGCACATTCAAGGGAGCAGGTTTCTTTGGCTCTTATGACATGGCGGGCAACGTCCGGGAATGGTGTTGGAACGAGGTGGCTGGAAAACGCTACATTCTGGGCGCCGCCTGGTCGGATCTAGATTACGTGTTTCTCGACCCCGACGCGCGTTCGCCGTTTGAGCGCGGTGAGACCTTTGGATTTCGTTGCGTCAGATATATGAAGCCCGTCGCGGACAATGCGACAGCCGCCGTGTCGCCGCAGATGCGCGACTATTCCGCTGAGAAGCCCGTTTCCGACGAGCAGTACCAGGCCTACAAGAGCTTATACGCTTACGATCATACGCCGCTGACGGCAACGATCGACGCAGTCGATGACCGCGATCCGTTCTGGCGCATGGAAAAGATCACCTTCGACGCGGCCTACGGAAACGAACGGGTCATCGCCTATTTGTATCTTCCGAGGAAGTCCGCGCCGCCCTATCAGACCGTGGTGCATTTCCCCGGCGGGTACGCTCCGTTCATGGAACAAATCAACAGCATCGGTCTGCACTCGGTTCGTTATTTCGTGCAAAGCGGCAGGGCGCTATTGTATCCGGTCTATAAGGGCACCTACGAGCGGCGACCGACGGTTCCGATAAGGGGCGCGCTCGCGCTTCGCGATCAAAAATTTCAATGGTGTAAGGACCTAGGCCGCTCCATTGACTACCTGGAGACGCGCCCCGATATCGATCGCGGCAAGCTGGCTTATCACGGGATTAGCTTGGGGTCCGTTGCGGCGCTGCCTTGCCTGGCGGTCGAGGATCGGTTTCAGACGGCGATTCTACAGGGCGGCGGGTTTCCCAGCGGGAAGGGCGCACCGGAAGGCGACCCGCTCAACTTCGCGCCCAGGATTCGTATTCCAGTGCTGATGATCAATGGCAGGAACGATTTTCAGTTTTCGCTTGCCCAGCAGCAGATACCCATGTTTAACTTGCTCGGTTCACCGCCGCCGGATAAGCGTCACTTCCTGGTGGAGGGCGGGCACGTACCGCCGCGCAACTTGGTCGTCAAGGAATCGCTCGATTGGCTTGACCGTTATCTCGGTCCGGTCCGGATTTCGCCGTAACATCGCGAGTTTAGGAGTTTCCGAAATTCCGGCGGCCGGAAACGAGATTCGGCAGCGGGCAACTAGTGCCCCGGGCGCTCGCAGAGGACGGCGCTCACGCCCTGCTCGTCGATCCGTCGATCGATGACCGCGAGAATTGCGTCGCGGCGCGCTAAAACGCCGCGCAATTCGGGCTTGCTGATGAAGCTGCCGATCGCGGCCGAGAGCGTTTCTTCCGACAAGTTCTTCAGCCCCTCGTAAACGCGGCGGTCGATCCGAACCAGGTTTTCAGCACGACGCAGAGTCGTCTGCCGGCGGAAGCCCCGAGTGAAGTCGATAGGCACCGGCAGCCAATCGTTGGTGATCAGAACGTTGCCCAAGTTGGGGTCGGTGTTGTAGACAAGCTCGTTGAAGACACGGACGTTGTACATCTGATCGTTCCATTCTTCTTGATTGGGAGGGACTTCTCCGCTCCTATGGCGATCGAGTTCCATCATCTTGACGTTGTCGATCCACCAGGTCGCCGCACCGTGGCTACGGCCATCCTTGAACGGAACGGAGACAGGCAACAGGTGCAGCCCGATCAGGCGGTCGAGACGATAAGCGGCGATGTTGAACTGGTAAGAATCGCGGAAATTGAGTTCCTTGCCCTGCGCGCTTTCGAAGACCGGCTTGAACACCTCTATGTTTTGGAAATGCGCGTCGTGCGAGATGCCATTGAAGACGAGGGTGAGGCGCCTTGAGTCGGTGATGCCGATGCCGATGGAGCGCCGGCCGGTGACCTTAGCGGCGAGAAGGAACTCTTCCTTCTGCTGGTCGGTCCAGTTGGAGAAGTCGGAGCTTTGAGCGCCGAGCGTAAAGGAAGTGGCGACGAAGGCGGCGACGATGGTGAGGATGTTGCGGGTCATGGTCTCAATCTCCTTCCCGGAATAGGGCATGCCGAAGGCCAAACCGCGGCGGCGAGACAGCCAATCGCATGTGAATCATAATTAAGTAGTTGTCGATTCGGCAAGCAACCCCTGGATGGACCGTCCCGTAACCAAATGGAAATACGCTGAGAGAGCGGCGTTAACGGTGGTTAACGTTTCAATCGCGGGCTTCGGAGCCTTGAGCGCTGATGCCCAACCGGCGCAGCTTCTTGAATAAGCCAGGCCGGCTCAGCCCGAGGGTCCTGGCCGTTTCTGTTTGATTCCCGGAGTGAGACCGAAGAGCCTCGATAAGCAGGCTCTTCTCGAATTGCGCGACGGAGTCCTCCAGCAACGAGCCCCCGCCATCCTTCGCGGGGTCCAGCAACGAGGCTTCGTCGGTCAAATCGGCGAGGCGGACAACCGAACCGGCCGAACAGATGACGAGCCGCTTGACCTCGTTTTGCAATTCGCGGACGTTGCCTGGCCAATCGCGGGCACTCAAGGCGGAGAGCGCGTCGGGGGCGAACCGGACGGGTGTCTCGCGAAACTCGCGCGAATACCGCTCGGCGAAGAAACCGGCTAATTGCGCGATATCTTCGCGCCGTTCGCGAAGAGCCGGCATGCGAACTTGAATCACCTTGAGGCGGTATAAGAGATCGGTTCGAATGCGGCCTTCGCGGGCCTCGAATTCGAGGTCTTTGTTGGTTGCGGCGATGACCCGGACATCGACGGGAATCGTCTCGCGGCCGCCGACCCGTTGAATAGCCCTTTCCTGCAAGGTGCGGAGGATCTTGGCCTGCCCGGCGAGACCGAGGTCGCCGATCTCGTCCAGGAAGAGCGTTCCGCCGTCGGCTGCTTCGAACTGGCCGGCGCGCTTTTCCACGCCCGTGGCCACACCCCTTTCGATTCCGAAAAGCTCAGCTTCGAGCAGAGTCTCGGGCAAGGCGGCGCAGTTCAGCGCGACGAAGGGGTCCCCTGCTCGGGGGCTTGAGTCGTGTAATGCACGAGCGACCAACTCTTTACCGGTGCCGCTTTCGCCGGTAACCAACACATCCACATCGGCGCCGCGAATTCTATCGACGAGCTTGAGGACCTTACCGAGTGCGGGACTAGTTCCGATAATCTGCGATCGAGAGGCGCTG
>CAMPKL010000576.1 GCA_946887065.1 uncultured Bryobacterales bacterium | reverse complement strand
GATACTCGAGATCTTCATCCGTCGCGGCCGTTGCCGTCAGGTCGACTGCTGTGATGACGTCGCCTTGGCGAACCGCCGTTCCGCCCAGGTCCGAGATCCATTGAGCCAGCGCCGAGGGGTTGCCGTCCGCCGGCGGATCCGGATGCTCGCCTCCGGCGCCCGGATTCTGGTTGACGAAGGCGACCTCTAGGTTGGGCAACGCCTGCTGCAGACTGCGCACGCCCGCCTGCGTCGTCCTGGAGTAACGCAGATCGAGGTCAACGAGGTTCGGCAACTGTTGCAACCGCGTTAGCCCGGCGTTGGTGATGCCGGTGCGGTAGAGATTCAGCTGCTCCAGGTTGCCCAGTCCGGCCAGAAACTCCACGCCCGCATCGGTGATGTCGGCGCCGCTCAGGTTGAGCCGCCGCAAGTTTTTCAAGTTGGCGAGAGCAGGCAATCCGGCGTCGCTGATCGCGCAGCCCGACAGGTCCAACTCCTCGAGATTAGCGAGATCGGCGATGTGCGAAAGGCCCGCGTCGGTGATGCTCGTATCGCCCGCTCGCAGCCGGCGCAGATGATGCATGCCGGTTAGGTTGCGCAGTCCCTGGTCGTTGAACGGCGTGCGCGAAACGTCCAGGGCTTCGAGGTTGGGGAAGTTCGACAGCGTATGGCCCTGGATCCGCGACTGCCAGACGACCAGTTCCTTGAGGCCCTGAAGATCGGCGATCGCTTGCAGGCCGTCGTCGGTGAAGCGAATCGTGTCCAGAAAATGCCAACTAAACGAAATGCGCTCCAGCGTATCGATTCCGGCGAGGTTGCCGAGTTCGGCGCTGCCGTTCCAGCCGCCGTCGGAATTGCGGCTCCAGATCGGGCCGGCGATGTCGATGGAGCGCAACGACCGCAAATCCTTCAACTCCGCCAACTCCGGCGGCTCAATGTTGACGCCGATCAAATCGACCGCCGTGATCACGAAATCGTCGCTCGGGATCTGGTCGGTCCGCGTGATCCACTCACCGCCGCCGTTGATCTGGATGCGCCCGCCGAGGCCGACTGCCCAATACGCCGCACGCTGATCCGCCTCGGCGGCAAACGCCGATCCAACCGCTAAAACCGCCGCCAGGGCGCAAGTAATGAAGAGCCGCACTTCGCCCGCGATTCTAGCACTGCTTAGGGTTTGTGACCCGCCGCCAGTCGTTTGGCCAAGGCAAGCATCGAGGCTTGCGTGGCATTTGAATCGGGATAGCGGGCGCCGATGTACCGCATTAGGTCGGCTTTGTAGACGGCGTCATTCTCGATCGCATCGGCGATGAAGGCCCAGGTCTCGGGGAGATTGGCGGAGACTAGCGCGTTGCCGGCGTCGTCGCGGAGAGAGGCGCGATCTGTCTTTTGGATGATGCGTTTGACGTATGGAACGGCGTCGGCGCCGTAAGCAGTAGTCAGTGTGCCTAGCAGCGAATCAGTCTGGTAGTAGTAGTCGCGGGGCATTTGAGTCACATCGATGAAGGCGGCCAGTTTTGGCAAGTCTTCAGGCCGGGCGAGCCGCGCGATGGCGTCGAGTGAAGCTCCCAAGGCCATGCCTTCGCCGACGAATCGCCACAATATCGGCGCCGCTCGTTCATCTCCAAAGATCGCGAGGCTTTGCACGTAATCCTGCGCAGTCTCATAATCCCCTGAGGCCAGGACATACTTTTCCGCTGCGATCATCGCCGCCACCGCCCTCGCCCGTAGATCCGGCGGCATGTCCGAAACTTGTTGCGAGCTAAGACTACGCACCGCGCTGACTGCGCCCCGCAGCGCCACGGGATCGCTGGACTGCAAGTAAGGCAGGGAGGCTTCTATGACAGGAAGTGGCTCCACGCCGTTCGTTCTCTGTGTCAGTAGCCACCTGACGACGGCTGTACTCGGTCCCCGCTGCTCAAACGCCCGATCTACGGCAGCCAATGCTTCCAACGCGGACCAATAGCCCAGGGCGCCCTGCGCAAACCACGTCACGCTGGAATGCAAATGGTAGAGTTGCTGGACTATTGCCGTTAGAGATTGCCGATCCGGTACGCCGAGGATGTTCGGAAGATAGTCCCCGACGAGTTCTGCGGGCGCAACCGGCGGATTCTGCGTGATCGCGTTGAGCCACTGGCGGCGCTGACTCTCCGTCGACGCTTCGACACGCAGAGGTGTCCACTCGGACTGGATGAAAACCCCTTCGTCGGACAGGGCTCGATCCCAGCCGTAAGAGCGGCCCATGTTCAAGCGGACTTCGTAGTTACCCGGCTCCTCGATGCGGTACGCCAAGTGCAGCGGAAGCCGGTTTTCGTAGCCGTCGCCAAACGAACCTGAGCCGCACATCTGGCCGCTGCCAATGCCGCCGCCGACGCGGCCGGGAATGGTTCTCTTCACGAGGCGCCCATCCCTGCGAAGCTGCAGCTCGTTGCAGCCGATATCCCCCGGTCCGTACGAATACGGATACTGCACATAGGCCCCGCGGTTCGGCGGAATCACCACCTGCACCCAAATCGGCATATTAGTGAATGCAGGCTCCGGCGAGATTAAACGTAGCGGAGCCATGCCCGCCGCGATCTGTACGACTTCGCTCGCTTGGTCGCGGTGAACAACCTGGAGGCCGACCGTGCCCTCCATCGGCACGCTCTGCGGAACTTTGAAGTTGATTTGATCGCGATGAACGTAAAGCAACCCGGCCGGCTCGCCGCCTACCAGGACGCGCACACCGCAAAGCTCTTTGGGGTAGACCAGCAGGTTGTTTCAACCAGGGTCGGGCCGCAACGGATTAGGCGTTTCGCGCAAGTCCGGGTCTGCCTGGCCTTGACACGGTTGAGCCGGTCCCAGGTTCGAGCCATAGACCGAGACCAATTCCCCAGGCCCTAACGGCGTCGTCTCGGCGCTATTGGGAATCTGTACACGGGACCGGTCGAAGCGGGGCGCTTGCGCCGAGGCGCACGCCGCCAAGGCCAACGCCAACCAGAAATGCCGGAACATACCCGGCAATGACGCTCCAGGTTCCGGGAATGTTCCCTTTGAGGCGATTTCCTTCGGAACAGTGGAAGAGATCAGCAACTCTACAGCAGGGCTAAAACCAAGCCTCGACAAGCATACCCGGCTCGCAGCGTCGTTGGTCGGATTGATATCAAGACCGCGGGCAGGCGAATCGCGCGTACGGGTATAACAGGACGGTTGAGGCTTTGGGACTTAGTGGTGAGCGCGGCAGGATTCGAACCTGCGACCAACGGCTTCGAAGGCCGTTGCTCTATCCAGCTGAGCTACGCGCCCGTAGAGTA
>CAMPKL010000575.1 GCA_946887065.1 uncultured Bryobacterales bacterium | reverse complement strand
ACGAGCTGTTGCAGCGCGGCGCATACGAGTCGCTCTCCAATCCGCTCAACCTGCGGGCCGACACCCGCGAGACGCCGCTCGACATCTACCAGGCTCGCAACGCCTTGGCGATCGCCAGGGGTGTGGGAGCCGAGGATTACGCGGCAGATAGCCTCAAGCGAGCGCAGGCGAGTTTGGACATGGCGAACAGTTCCGTCATCACTAAAGGCAAAGAGAAAGAGGTGATCACGCTGGCGCGTCAGGCGGTACAGTTCGCCGAGGACGCCCGCGCCTTGACCATCGAACGTCAGATCATCGAGCGCGAGGAGCATCGCCGTCAGGAGACCGAAGCAGCCCGCGCCGCAGCCGAAGAAGCCGCGCGCAAACAGGCCGAGGAGGAGCAAGCCCGTATTCGCGCCGAGGGCGCTAGGGAGCAAGCTGAGGCGCAAAGCCTGCTCGCCGAGACGCGGCGTCTGCAGGAAGAGCAACGCCGCATGGCGGCTGAACTCGAAGCCGCTAAGGCGGCGCAGACCCGAGCTGAGGCCGAGGCGGCGCGCAGCGCCGCTGAGCGCGAACGCGCCGCCGCGCAGCAAGCGGCGGCCATGGCCGACCGGCAACGGCAAGAAGCTGACCGCTTGCGCCAAGAAGCTGAAGAGAGCCGTCTGCAAGCCGAGCGGGAGAAGGCGGAGCTGCGCCAGCGGATTCTGGATCAGCTCAGCGCCGTACTGCCCACCAAGGACACCGAACGCGGCCTCGTCGTCAACATGGGCGATGTGCTGTTCGACGTCGGTAAGTTTGACTTACGCCCCGTGGCTCGCGAGAAACTGGCGCGCATCTCCGGTACCGTCCTCGCCTTTCCTGGCCTGCGGCTTCGAGCCGAAGGCCATACGGACAACACCGGGAGCGCCGAACTGAATCAGAAACTGTCCCATGATCGCGCCAATGCGGTGATGGGCTATTTGATCCAGGAGCAAGGCGTTGCGCCGGACATGATTTCCGCCGAGGGCTTCGGCTTTAATCAGCCGGTAGCCGACAACTCGACGCGAGACGGCCGTCAAGCAAACCGCCGGGTCGAGTTGGTTATTTCCGGCGAAGTGATCGGCGCGGAATTCGGCAGGCAGTAAATCGCAATTCAGACAATCTGGAATTATTTTCGCGATTCCGGGTAAGGCAGAGTTGCCGCTCGCGAGGGCTCCGGCGCTATCCCCATGTGAAATCAGGTGATTCTCTCCGCGTGGAAAGGGTCGTTCTGTGTACAATCTGCCTGGTGTGACCTTCTCGGTCATGGCCGAGAATCGCATGGCCAAGGCCGCAAAATGAGTAGCGAAAACCCGCGACTGCTGAGCTCTTGGAAGGAGATCGCGGTCTATTTGCGGGTCTCGGTACGGACCGCTCAGCTATGGGAATCCGAACGCGGCCTCCCTGTGACACGGCCGCCGGGAAAGCGCGGCGTCGTCTGGGCCAACGAGGACGAGTTGGACGCATGGCGGAAGTCCGCCGCCGAAGTCTCGCCAACATCCGGGCTCCCGGAATCCCCGATCCGCCCGCGCCACGTTCTGTGGGGGCTTGTCGCGGCAGTTTGCCTGACGCTGGCGGCTTGGGGCCTGGTCTCGCTTCGCACTCCAACGGACAAAACTAACCGCAGCGTTCCTCTAGCCACCTCGCCGGGCCAAGAGTTGGAGCCCGCGTTATCGCCGGACGGGGCACAGGTGGCCTACATATGGAACGGTGACTGCGCCTGCGAGCCCCTCAACGTTTACGTGAAGCCGGTCGGCGGCGGTTCCCCGCGCCGGCTCACCAACGGCCGTTGGCGCGACCAATTTCCGCAGTGGTCTCCTGACGGGAAATGGATTGCGGTCGGCCGGTCCGGCGGCGGCGCAGTCGATGTTGTGCTCCTCTCGCCGGACGGCAAGCAACAGCGCAACCTGACGCGATTGAGAAATTTAGGCGATCGCCGCGAGACTGGGGTGTCGTGGGTCAGATGGCTCCCCGACAGCAAGTCCGTGGCAAACATTGAGCGCCCCTACCTGGACGGGCCCTACACCGTCTTCCAACTGGCGCTGGACACCGGGGAGCGCAAGCAGCTGACTTTTCCGCCGATCGGAACTGACGGAGACCGGAGTTGCGCCTTCTCGCCGGACGGCCGTTATCTAGCCTTTGTGCGGTACGAAGACGGCACGAGCTCCGATCTTTACCTAGCTTCCCTTGATGGCGGCGAGCCCAGGCGGTTGACCAACGACCGGATCTACCACTCGGGCCTCGCCTGGACGCCGGATAGCCGCGCAATCATATACGGAGCGCAACGGAAGTCGGTCGGTTGGGGCCTGTGGCGTGTCGAGCCCCACGACTTCGGCGCGGTGCAGCCGGTTCGTGTTCCCGGCGTCCAGGAAGACGCTTCTTGGCCGTCGGTGTCGTCCGTTCCGGGGACCGGAGCTATCCGTATCGTTTACAACTACACTCGCGTCACCGTAAACCTACACCGCTGGGACAACCCTGAGGCGGGAGGCTCCGGGCCGACCATTCTTTGCCCCTCGACTCGCTTCGACGTCGCCGTCCAATATTCGAGGGACGGCAGCCGTATCGCGTTCATCTCAAGCCGGGAAAACTGGCGGGAGATTTGGGTGTGCAACGCCGACGGCTCGGACCCGAGGAGAATCACTTCCCTGGAGGGACAGCACACCGATTCCCCGCGCTGGGACCCGGACGGCCAACGGCTCGCTTTCACGACGAGCTTCGAAGGCAACCGGGACGTTTGGATTGCCGATCTGCGGACTTCGCAGCTAGAGCGGCTCACGCAAGAACCATCTCAAGAGGGCCGCGCAACTTGGTCCTTGGACGGCCGCTGGATCTACTTCCGCTCGGACCGTTCCGGCCGGGAGGAGATATGGAAGACCCTCGCCGACGGCACGGGCGAAGCGCTCCAATTGACCGCGACCGGAGCCTTCGAGCCCTTCGAAGCGTTGGACGGCAGCCGCCTCTATTACGCCAAGGACCGGGATTATCGCGGCGTATGGAGCGTACCGACTACTGGCGGCGAAGAGACTTTTGTGGTGGGCGACGTGCGTGAGGGGCTGTGGTCCGTGGCAGCCGACGGGATCTACTATGTCGTGAAAGGTGAGATCCGCATTTACCGTTTTTCGACCGGGGAGGTCGAGCTGATCGCCCGCATCCCGGGTTCGCCTTCGCTCTGGTCGGGTTTCTCGGTCCGGCCAGACGGCCAGTCCTACATTTGGTCTCAGACTACTCGGGACGACCAAGACATTATGATGCTCGAAATGCCGTCGCCGTAGC
>CAMPKL010000574.1 GCA_946887065.1 uncultured Bryobacterales bacterium | reverse complement strand
AGACCTAACCGCTGCATGACGCCAAAGCGGTGCTGCTCGTCGATGACGATCAGCCCCAGCCGTTGATAGTCGACGTCCTCCGAAATTAGGGCATGCGTACCGACGACGACGTGTGCCACGCCTTCGGCTATGAGCCGTTTCCGTTTGGCCCTGGCGACGCCGCGAATCGAACCGGTGAGATCGACGACGTGATAGCCGATGGGCGACAGCAGCTTTTGAAAGTTCAAAAAGTGCTGCGTGGCCAGAATCTCCGTTGGCGCCATAACGGCGACTTGGCAGCCGTTTTCGATAGCGATGATCGCCGCCTGCACCGCCACGATCGTCTTGCCGCTGCCGACGTCGCCTTGCAACAGCCGGTTCATCGGGGCGGCGAGCGCCATGTCTAGGGCGATCTCGCCGAGAACGCGCTTCTGAGCGCCCGTGGGTTTGAAGGGCAGAATGCGCTTGATCTTCTCGCGCGCCCGGTCATTCAAATCAAAGGCGATGCCTTGGACGGCTTGCGCCCTGCGGCGCTTCAACGCCAGGCCGCATTCGAGGTAAAAGAACTCTTCGAAAATGAGCCGGTACTGAGCGGGCGAGCGAAATGCCATCAGAGCGCGCATGTCGGTCCCTGGGGCGGGGAAGTGCGTTTCCTGCAGCGCCTTGAACCTTTCGGGCAGGCCGAGCCGGCGGCGAATCGGTTCCGGCAGCGGATCCGCGGAGCGTTCCACTCCTTCCAAAGCGCGCGCCGTGAGGCTGCGGATGGCGCGCGTCGACACCTTGCCGATCGCCCTGTAAATGGGCACGATGCGCCCCAAATGCAGTGCCGCTTCGGGGTCGTCAGCGCGGAATACTTCGAACTCCGGATGCACGATCGAGGCTTCCCGCGTGCGCTCGTCGTATTCGATCTTGCCGTACAAGGCAACGGTTTGCCCGCGTTCGAAAACAGTCTCCAGATATCCGCCGCGGAACCACTTGCCCACGATCGCCGACCCTGACCGATCGCGCACACGTAGTTCGAAGAGGCGCAGCCGGCTGTGCCGGGGGCTGTACATCTGCGTCGCCGTGACCGTTCCGACTATCGTCGCCGTCTCTCCCGGCGCCAATTCGGAGACCGGCTTGACGTTCGAACGATCTTCATAGCGGAAGGGCATGTAGTAAAGCAGATCCTCGACCGTGAGGATGCCTTTGTTTTCGAGCACCTTGCCGCGTTGCGGTCCGACGCCTTTCAGATAGGTGATGGGAGTGGAGAGATCCACAGGCACGCCGCAACTACTCGCTGAACCGTATCTGCGCGATGAACAGATCCGGCACACTCTGATTCCATTCCGGGGGCACGCTATCGAAGGCCATGCGGAAGGATTGGCTCTCGCCGGGCGCAAGGACTCCAGTCCGCTCGCTAACCAAGGCCGAAGGTTGACGCTCCAACTCGCGTCCGTTCGCGTCTCGAAACACGCAGTTCGCCTCCACGACAGTGACTTCTCTGTCGCCTAGGTTGGTGATCTGCCCGGTCACCTCCAACAAGGTTTGGCCCAATGCGTCTTCGCGAGCCTGCATCTCGACATTGCCGAGATCGAGACTCGTCAGGTAGGCGCGAGCGTCGTCGGTGAGCACCGCTCCGGAATCGGACTGGCTTGCCTGCTGCAGGTAATACAGCCCACCGCCCGCGGCTGCCACCGCAAGTACGCCGAGCAGAATCGGCATCAACGGCGTTTTCGACGATTCTTTGAGCCTCTTGTCTTGTTCGAGCACAGTCGCCGTCCCGGAAGGTCCTTACAGACTATCAAGGGCCATCCTTCAGGCGCTGTTATAATCCCGAGCATATGCGTTGGCTTTTTGCCTTGGCGGCGATTGCCGCTCCCCTCGCGGCGGCGGACCTGTCGTCCATCGGTCCGGTTTATTTTTGGCCTATGAACGGCGCGCTCGATCAATATGTCGCGGGGCAGGCGACCTCGGAGGGTTTGTTCCCCGTCACCGTCGATCCAGCACGGGCCAAGACCGTGATGACCGATCACATCGACGCGAAATTCTTCGAGGGAATGAGCGAGGTTTTCGCTCCCCCGGCGGCTCCGGCGGTCGAAGAGAACGCGGAATCGGCGAGCGGCAGCATTGAATCCGGTTTGGCGGCGCAGCGGCCCCCCAATCGGCCGCGCGGAAATCCTCACGGCACCGTATTCTTGGTCGACGTTCAGACGCGTGCCGTGCTGTGGTCGGCTTTTATCGGTGACTACGATCGCCGTCCCAAGAGCCTGCAACGCGAGGCGAAGCAGGTGGTGGAAGAGTTGCGCAAGGGGTTACCGAGCGAATAGGCGACGCCCGTGGCCGTCGAGTTCCGAGGAAGCGCGGCGCGGTTGGCGCTCAGAGCCGCCGGCTATCTTGCCCTCAGCGCCGCTGTCGGATCCTACGTTCTGCTTGGCCAGGGTTGGCCGAGATTCTTCCTGTTCTCGTTCCTGATTTGCGCCGTTCCGGTCGGCGGTCTCTGCTTGCTCTCGCTCTGGTTCGATCGGCTGGTTTTCGATGACTCGTCACGAGTCGTCCGCAGACCGCTCCGGCGGCCCATCCCTTATGACGCGATTGACGGCTTTCGCGTCCACAATGCCGGCGGCATGTCTAGTCTCACGGCGGCCAAAGGCGGTCCCATTCTGTTGCATTCATACAACCCCGCCTGGGACGGTCGCCTTGAGCAGGAGATGCGCAGCCGGTGGCCCGACGCCGTTCTGCGGCGCTCAAGCAGCTCGTCGAGCCTGTGGCTGCTTTTAGGCTTGGTGGGGCTGCCGCTCGCGCTCGGCGAGGCTTATTCGTGGAGGCTTTCGGAACGGTTCCCCGGCCTTCGCGAGCCGTGTACCGCGATCGGCTGGAGGATGGAGTCAAGCGGTCCGCGCGATAAGCAGGTTGGTCCCTTTACGGTCGGTGTTCCACAAGGCTTCACGCTGCGGCCGGGTGGCCGGATGGCCTTCGGATCCCAAGCGGCGGAGATTGTTTTCTCCCTTGAGCCGGCTACCTCCGACGCCTTCGTTCGGGCGGTCCTGCGCTACGGCTTGGGTGTGGATGGTCCGGCGGAGATGATTCGCTGGGGCGCCTGCGCAACAAGCGGCGTCCTGCCGTTCACCGCCAAGGCTAGCCTCTTCGGCTTCGAGTCGACGCAGCGTCTGTTGTTCGACGGAGGCATCGCGATATTGAGGCGGACCAAAGAGGGCGGGAACGCCCATCTGGCCTTTTCCTGACCCGCGGAAACCGACATGCTCGTCACCGTGGATTTCTACCGTGAACTTGACAACGAGTTGCTGGAAT
>CAMPKL010000573.1 GCA_946887065.1 uncultured Bryobacterales bacterium | reverse complement strand
GATCACCGGCAGCGAGGGCGGCTTCGACTCACCTTAGCCGGAACACTCCCGGCGCCTCAGGATTGATGGCCAACACCTCGCTAAGCAGCGCGGCCAGGCTGTCGGGCGTGGTCCCCACCGCTGCGGCGACGATTCGGGCGTGATAGAAGCCTGGTTGACCCGGATCGGCGGTTGGCGCGGCAGCGCCGCGCGCCAGCAAATCGAGTTCGTCCGATCCCAAGCTTTGGTTGCTGCCTCCTGAAGCCGCCAACTGTTGCGCTGCTTGGACGCGCAAATCGTAGGCCGCGGAGTTATCGCCGGCGATCTGCGCCAGTGCCGCCGGACTCTCCTCCAACCGCGCGACGGCGAGTTGAGCCGCCTTGCTCCAGGGTTCCGCGCTCATCTTTTCAGTAGCGAACCTCAACGCTGACGGCGCCAGCCCCGCTTTCTCAAGCAGCGCCACAGCCTCCAGGTGAGCGCCGAAGGGTTCGGGACTCAAGGCCGTCATTCGACGCAGCAGCGCCTCAGCCTCCTGGTTCTCGCCTTGGCGCAAATATAACTCTGCGAGACCGAGAAAGTAGCCGGGCGTGTAGGCGCGGTCAGCAATCATCTTTTCGTAAAACAACCGCAGCAGCGAATCAGCCGCCTCGTCGGAACCCGCTCTGCGTAACTCGACCACGGCTTCTTGGACCGCGAATTCCGGGAGAGGCGTAGCGTTCAGGGTTAACAACTCGCCCACGGCACCGCTGGCCGCCTTCAGTTGGATGTAGAGTGCCGGCCGCTGAGCCGAGAATGCCTCGATGAAGCCTTCCCCCGCCTCTGCCAGGATGCTTTGCGCTTGCGCCGTGCGGCCATTGGCAAGGTCAAACTCCATGAATCGGTAACGCAACTCATGGAGCGCTTGCCTGCGATAGGGCGCTTGCTGGCGCGGCCCCGAGTTCAACTGTTCCTCGGCCATCGCGACAGCGCGAGCGAAGGCCTGCTCGCGGTCCGCGGCCGGCAGCCACTCCGCCTCGGTAAAGACCGACAAGTACGCCACCGGATCCGCGGCGTTCGGCGCAAGAGCAAATAGATCCGCCAGCGAATAACCGGCGTCAACGGATGCTTTTGCCAATTGATCGAACCGGAACAAGCCGCTGCGGGTTAGATAGAGACTCAGCAGGGACTCCGCCTCACTGCGCAGATCGGGCAGTAGGTTTTGCGATCCGATTTTGCCGAACAAATCGGAGACCTCCTCCCAGAACTGCGCCCCGAGCCGGGATCCTCGCACCTGATCGGCATAACCCTCAAGCGCTTGGCGCCAATGCGCGATCACGGCGGCGCGGTCGCCTGCGTCTAGGGCCAACTCACCCAATCGCGCCTGATACAACGGCGCATCGGGATTCAGTTCGGCCGCCAGCAGATAAGCCGCTCGGGCACGTTCGGGAGACGCATATTGTCTGTAGAGTTCGCCCAGGTCAAATTGCGCCGAGGCACTAGCCGGACGGGCTTCAGTCTCCGCGGGGAGATAGTATTCCGGGTTGGCCGCGCCGACGGCTGCCTGCCGTTCCCCGTAGCGCACGGCGTGATAGAACCACAAATCGCCGGCGAGTTGTAGGTCACGGTCGACTGGCTGACCGACTCGATCACCGATCGTCGCGTCTCCTAGTGCGCTGAGGTATGCCTGACCGTAGCGCGCTTCCCCATTGGCATGGAATACGCCGGCCAAACCCTTGTAAACGCGTTCCCATACCGCGGCGCGACCCTGTCCGCGGGCTTCCAGAGATCTCCACGCCAGGTCGGAATCTCCGCGTAAGATCAAGTACTCCGCCGTTCTGTCTGCGAACGACGTGCTGGATCTGCGCGCCAAATTGAGCAATTCCGTGGGATTGCGCTCCAGCAGCAGGGCAGCGTATCGCTCCTGCCAGGAGTTTGCCGACGTCTGAAATTCCAGCACGCGAAATTCGTTCGCGATCTGACCGGCAACGCGATAAGCTCTCGCTGCCTCATCGAGCTGGAAGGGCGCACCGTTTCGCAGCCGGTTCGCTTGCCAATGATCTTCGAGCTGGCGGCCCAGCTCACCGTATTGCATGCGCCTTTTCTGCAGCTCGATCAGCCGTGCTCTCTTCTGCCCATAGTCGCCCTCGGTAGGACTGGAAACCAGATCCGCCGCAAGCCAACCGGCTTCCAGCTCGGCGGGGCCATAGGCGCGAACTGCCGGCAACAAGGCATGCTCGTAAATCGTGACGTCCACCCGAGAACGCAACGAGGCCAGATATGCCATGAACTGTTGCTCTTCTTCCGGGGTGAAGTACTCGGCGGCGGTCCGGGTTAGACTCTCGAACGCGGGCTCCAAGCTGTACTCCCAGCCGTCATATGTCGGCGACGGCTGAGCGGCGACGATGCGGTCGACCGCCTCTTGATGCCGCCGCAACCGCGTAGCCAACTCCAAGTAAAGCTGTGCTCCTCGGGTCTCTTCCGTGAGCAACCGGTCGCCCGCCAGTTCGATTCCCCGCGAGGCTAGCGTGAACGCGTCTTCTGTCAAGCCCCACTGCCGCAAAGTCTCAGCTGCCGAAAAGTAAGCGCTGGCGCGTTCCGGACGATCATCGATCAGTGCAGCGCGAACCGCCGCAACGGCTTCCTCGGTCTCTCCGCGCCGAGCGTGAACACGTGCCGCCGCCAGCATCCATTGCGGGTCCTGATAGGACAGCTCGTACAATCTCCGGTAGCCCGCCAGCGCGTCTTCCAAGCGCAATAGCCGTTCCTGCAACTGCGTGCGCTCACGCCACAACGTCACGTCGCCCGGCACAACGGCCAAGGCGCGTCCATAAGCGTCGATCGCTTCGGGGAATCGTTCCAGATGCGTCTGGATCCGCGCCAAAACCCGGTGGTAGCGAACATCGCGCGGCGATTGCTGCGTCGTACGCACGTAGTAGTCCGCCAACCGGTCGCCTAAGTTGTGGTCTCCGGCGTAGAAAGCGGCTTCCTTGGTCAGTTCCTCGTCGTCCGGGAATCGGTTGATCAACTCGATGTATTGGTCGACCGCCTCGGTGTAGCGCTCTAACCGGTCGAGAGCGGGGATGATTCCCCGACGGAGCGAGCCGATCGTGGAGCGCTGCGCTTCTGGCGCGAGACCCGCGTTCGCCGCCGCTTGGATTTGTTGTTCGTAGAAGGCGGCCAGAGCGTCATCGCGGCCTTGGCGCGCGAACATTTCGGCCAGCGCCGCGGTGTAGCGGGGGTCGAACGGATCGGCGGCGAGCAGGGCGTCCAAAATCGTCTGCGCCTGCGTGTAGTTCTGTGCATCCGCGGCCTTGCGCGCGGCTTCAAAGCGA